>DASTFG010000335.1:0-8047 GCA_035708785.1 Anaerolineales bacterium | reverse complement strand
CGTTTGGGCAATGAGTGTATCGATGATTTAACCTGGCTTAAGATCAAGCGATAATGTGTGTGTAAACCTTGTCACAGGAGTATGCATGATCAGGAGATCCTTTGAATGGCTGAATCAGCCAATGGGGCGGATCGCTGTGCTAATCGGGGCGCTTTCTTTTTTCAGTCTTGCCGCGTTTGGGCTTTACCAGACTCAAATCTCCCCTCCACAGCCAATCGATTTCACGCACCAGATACACGTTAATCTCGGGGTCCAATGCCTGTACTGCCACCCCGGCGCTTTGCGCGGGCCGTCACCCGGCTTGCCGACCCTGACGAAATGCTGGGGATGCCATCAGCAGATCGCGAAGACGGATACGAGTCCAAGATTAGCCGTGTTGAAGGATTATGTTCTGAACAACCGGGAGATCGCCTGGGTTCCTGTCTCCCAGGTGCCGGATTTTGTTCACTTCACACACCGGCCTCACATCGCCGCGGGGTTGAACTGCGAGAGATGCCATGGCGATATGTCCCAGGTGGAAATCGCCGAAAACCCACAAGTGATAAATATGGGCTGGTGCCTAGAATGCCATAGAGAGAGAGCCGGAGATGATGCGGAAAAGCTGATCAAGCTCACGGATTGTGGCACCTGCCATTACTAAACCGGGCAAAAAAGGAACAGACTGCTTATGACTAAAAAAGTTTCCCGGCGTGATTTTCTCAAACTTGCCAGTGCAGGCGCTGCGACCACGGCGGCCTTGACCGGGTGCGGTCCTGCCTCGCGCTACGTCGAACGCGAGCCGTATTCGAGAATGCCCGAGTACACCTACAACGGCTTGAGTACTTATTACGCCACAACATGCCGCGAATGCGCGGCCGGCTGCGGGCTGATCGTCCGGACCATGCAGGGACGCGCCCACAAAGTGGAGGGGAATCCGAATCATCCCGTCAACCGCGGCAAGACCTGCCCGCGCGGTCAAACCACATTGCAGGGTTTGTATAATCCGGACCGCGTCCGGGGGCCAATCGATCACACCCGCGGTGAAGCACTCTACGATGACCGTTTCCAGGCCGTGCAGCCCAACATGAGTTGGGATGATGCGATCCAGGTTGTGGCCGATGCGCTTGGAGATTCGGCTGGGGTTGCTTTCCTCCTGGGCACGGCCCCCGATCATCTGTTTGATCTCTTATCTGACCTGGCAAATTCCATTGGCGCGCCCGCCCCGGTCCGGTTTGGTGTCGGGAGCATGTTCGAAGCGCGTGCTACCCTGAGCAGGGCCGCGGAGGAGCTGTTCGGAGAAGCCGCGCTGCCTTTCTTCGATCTTGGCAATTCTGATCTGATCCTTTCATTCGGAGCCAACTTCCTCGAGACCTGGCTCTCTCCGGTTGCCTACAACCGCGAATACGCACGAATGCGCCGTGGAAATCCAAAGCGGCGCGGTTATTTCATTCAATTTGAGCCGCGGATGTCCCAGACTGCGGCCAACGCGGACGAATGGATTCCGATTCATCCCGGGACCGAGGGCCTTGTTGCGCTGGCGATCGGCAGACTCGTGGCAGAGACAGGAGGCGGCCTGACTGCCCCGGCGTTTGCGGAGGTGGATGTGAACGCGGTGGCCGATGAGGCGGGTATTAGAATAGAAACACTCGAGCATATTGCACAAATGGTTGCAGAATCGAGCAGCCCAATTGCCATTCCCGGTGGGTCTCCGTTGAGTTTGAGCAATGGCTTACAGACGGCTCGTGCCGTGCTGGCCTTCAATGCGCTGACGAACAATTTTGGCAGAGCCGGCGGCGTGTTCCTTTCACCGTTTTCCCCGAACCAGGATGCGTATCATCGTCCCGCCAGCGCGCAGGAGATGAGCGATTTCATCAATCGAATGAACAGTGGCGAGATCACGACATTGTTTGTCCACGGTGTGAATCCGCTCTTCGAACTGCCCAGATCTCTTGGATTTGCCGAAGCACTTGGGAACGTGCGAACAGTCATTTCGTTTGCGACGTTCCCGGATGAAACCGCGGTCGCCTCTGACTATGTTTTCCCTGACCATCACGGGCTCGAGTCCTGGGGGTACCAGCGTGTGGCGACCGGTGTACCCCGGTCTGTGCTATCGGGCGCGCAGCCGGTCGTTTCGCCATTCCACGATACGCGTGCCACTGCGGATGTGTTCCTTGCGGCGGTGCAGCTGGCTGGCGGCCAGGCAAACCAGGCGCTGCCGTTCAATGATGAAGTGGAATACATCCAGAGCAAACTGGCAGGTCTTGTCGGGCAGCCGGATGGTTCCTTTGCTGCGCCTGAGATTAATGCATTCAGCGCCTATTTCCAGCAGCATGGCGGCTGGTGGAGGGACACCGAGATCGGCGTGCCATCCGCGGCCAATGCCCTCGCCGGGGAACTTCAAGTGGAAGCCGCGCAATTCGCGGGGGAAGGCGAATTCTTCTTTTTGCCGTTCCTCTCGCCGACGCTGTCTGATTCGGGTGCGAACAAACCCTGGCTGCAGGAACTGGGAGACCCGACGACGACGGTCATGTGGAACACATGGGTCGAAATCAATCCGGAAACGGCCCATGAGCTTGGTCTTGAAAATGACGATGTCGTAAAGATCGTGAGCGAAGCCGGCGAGGTGGAAGCGCCTGTCTATCTGTACCCGGCCATCCATCCGGAAGTGATCGCCATGCCGTTCGGTCAGGGTCACACGGCTTACGGTCGATATGCTCAGGGGCGCGGGACGAATCCCGTTAACGTAATCGGCCTTCATTTCAATGAGTCGGGAGATCTGGCCTTTGCAGGGATGAAGGTCAGGCTTGAAAAGACAGGCAGGAAGCAAATCCTTTCCCGCCTGGAAAGCCGTCTGGGCGTTTATGGCGAAGGGCTTGGCGAAGAACATCGTTAGAGGAGAAAAACATGAGTTTGATGATCGATCTAAACCGTGTAGGCGCGAAAGCATCGCTGCAAGAAGAGGAGGGTGGCAAGTGGGGTATGGTCATCGACCAGGATATTTGTACCGGTTGCCAGGCTTGTGTGGCAGCCTGTGCCATGGAAAACAACCTTCCGTTCGTCATGGAAGAGGATGCCGGCTATGGACGTACGTTACATTGGATCCGCATCGAGCGCTTCTGGGAGGGCGAGTATCCGGAAGTACAGGCGACACCGTTTCAGCCGATGCTATGCCAGCAATGTGGCAGTGCTCCCTGTGAACCGGTCTGCCCGGTCTTCGCCTCCGTTCACGGCCAATCACAGCAGCTCAATTTGCAGGTCTACAATCGCTGTGTGGGGACGCGCTACTGCGCCAACAACTGTCCTTACCAGGTCCGTCAGTTCAACTGGCGCGACTACGCATTGCAGCCTTTCCATGCAAACGACATTGACGGTGAGCTGGTGTATCCGCTTCACAATCAATTCAATCCCGATGTTACTGTCCGGCGCCGCGGCATCATGGAAAAGTGTACGTTCTGCATCCAGCGGATCCATGCGGCGGAAGACAAGGCCAAGTCGGAGGGTCGGGAGGTCGAAGATGGCGAATTTACCACTGCCTGCGCGCAGGCCTGTCCGACAGATGCGATCAAGTTTGGACGCATCGATCATCATGAGAGTCTGGTCAGCCAATTGGCTCGTCAGGGACGCGGTTATAAACACCTGGGAGAACTCAACACTCTGCCGCGCATCACCTACCTAAAGGGAGAATAAGATGGCTGTTGTCAGCAATCCATATTCCAGCGATCGAAAAGCAGATGCTCTCGACCATCACGATGAGCATGACCCGCGCCAGCAGCTGATGTTCGACCCGAGGCCGCGCGGCGAGATGAACCGGATGGTGATGGAATCCATGCTGACCACGTCATGGAGATTCTGGGTGGTGTTTGGGATTTTGTCTGTGCTGGTCGCCGTCTGTTTCTTCTATGCCTGGGGATACATGATTGCAGAAGGTCTCTATGTGGCCGGAGTCAACCGTCCCGCCTACTGGGGTATCTTCCTGGTCAACACGGTGTTCTGGATCGGCATCAGTCATGCCGGCACGTTCATTTCGGCGATCCTGCGTGTGTTCAAGGCGGAGTTTCGCCGCCCGTTCACGCGCGCCGCAGAACTGATGACCACTTTCGGCCTGATCCAGGCGGGAGCCAGCATCTTCATGCACCTCGGACGTGTCTGGCTGGCATATTGGATGATCCCAATCCCAAATGTGAGGCAGCTATGGCCTAACTTCCACTCGCCGCTGATGTGGGACCTGTTAGCCATTACCACCTACGTTCTCGGCAGCACGATGTATTTATTTCTGCCGCTCATTCCGGACCTGGCGATGGCTCGTGACCGTTCCACCGGCTGGCGCAAGACGTTCTACAAGATCCTTGCACTGGGCTTCCGCGGCACGGAAGGCGAGTGGGTCCATCTGCGCACGGCGATGAACATTTTTGCTTTCGCGATCATCCCCGTCATGTTCTCGGTGCATACCATCGTTTCGTGGGACTTTGCCATGGCCATGCGCCCGGGCTGGTCCTCCACCGTGTTCGGTCCGTATTTCGTGGTCGGCGCGCTGCACTCCGGTATGGGGGCGGTGGCGATCGTGCTGGCCGTCATGCGGGCTACGATGATCCACATGGATTACTTCATCCGCGCGGAACACTTCGATGCTCTGGGCAAGCTGATGCTGATCGTCTCGATGGCCTGGGCGTACTTCTTCTTCAACGATTATCTTGTCCAGTGGTACGGCGGCGACAGATGGACCGACCAGCTGTTCCATTACCATGAGGCTGGTCCCATGGCATGGATGTTCTTTGGTATGCTGATCGTCAATATTGCCATCCCGTGGCTGACGCTTTGGAACAGAAGATTCCGCCAGAATCCCTGGCTGCTTGCCCTGGTGGGCCTCCTGATCAACGTCGGCATGTATTTTGAGCGCTACATCATCATCCCGATTTCGCTGACGATCAACCGTATGCCCTTCACCTGGCGGCTGTACGAGCCGGGCATTGAGATCTGGCTGACCATTGGCACCTTTGCCATGTTCCTCCTGTTCTATATGATCGCCTCGCGTCTGATTCCGCTGGTCCCGGTCTGGGAAGTGCAGGAAGGCCAGATGGCGCACTCACTCCGCAAAGTGGGCAAGGTCCACGTTCCGGCCGTCAGCGAGATGGAGTAAGGGAGGCAGACATGGCCGAAACAACGATGTTAGCCCTTTTCGAAGATATCGATCCCGCGGCAGACGCGATCGAAAAACTGCACGAGATGGGTGTCACGGACGACCGGATCAACGTAATCTCAGGGGTCCCGGTTCTGGAGCGAATGCTGGGTCGCCCGCTGCAGTGGACCAACGTTTCCCGGCTGGCTTTGGCAGGTGCGATCGTTGGCTTTGCGCTGGGCGTGTTCTTTAACTACGGAACCCCGAACCTGTATAGCATCCGTGTGGGCGGACAACCGCTCTATCCCATCCCGCCGGGCTTTATCCTCATATTCGAATTGACCATGCTCCTGGCGCTCCTGGCAACGTTCCTGGGTGTATTTCTGGACAGTTACTTCCCGAATTACCGTCCAATGCATTATGTGCCGGAGATCAGCGATGGCAAGATCGGAGTCTTTTTCAAAGTCCCAGAGGATGACCAGCAAAAGTTCACCGATGCCCTGAGCCAATTGGGCGCCGAATCGGTCAGCCCTACCGAGGCGCAGCAGCTATGAGACTATACAGACAACTGTTCTGGGTGCTCACTGTGTTGGGAGTTCTGTTCGCAGTGATCCTGCTCTTTACGTATGACATTATCAAGATCGAGTGGATTTCCTTCATGGAGATCCAGCCCTCCTATCGTGAAATGGAGAACCCGCTGCCTGTTCCCGCGCGCTCGATCCCGGTCGAGGGACCGGTCGCCATCCCGGGCCTGGCGCCTCCCGAAAACCCGGTCGAGGCGGATGAGGCCTCCGTTGGGCGCGGCGCGCTGCTGTACGATATCCATTGCAAGATGTGTCATGGAGCCACGGCGGAGGGGAATGGTCCGATCGCGCCATTCCTGGCGAATCGACCCGCGAACCTGACCTCCCCGGTCGTGCAATCCAAGAGTGATGGCTCGATCTTCCTGACCATTACCAACGGTATCGATGGGAAAATGCCGCCTCTCAATGAGAACCTTACCGTCCCTGAGCGCTGGGATCTGGTCAACTTTATTCGCACACTGACGCTGGAAGATTAGGGGAGGAGCGGGCTATGAATGATGACACTCGTGTGATGATTTATGGAACACTGGTTGTTTTCCTCGTGTTTCTGGTTGCCTGGCTGGGCTTTGTGTATGTTTCCGCGTGTGGTTTCACTCTAAATTGTATTCAGGGCGCTCCCCTGGTCGTACGAACGCCGATTCCGACCTTAATTCCCAGGGCGGAGCCTCAGCAGCCCGGGTTTGGAGAGGGCGAATTCGATCAGTGCCAGGTCGCGGCGACCGATTTGATCGGCGCGTGGGTCTCGGCGGGGCACCCGGAGAGCGAGCCCTTTCTGTTTACCGACCTGAATGGCCAGGAGTGTGAGGGCACGTTCGCGGATGTCCAGCCCCTCTTCGTGGAAAACAGCATCTGGTTCCCCGGATCGCTGGGGTGTACCTCCTGCCACAACGCGGAGCTGGCCGACCGGAGCGGGGGACTGGACTTGACATCTTATGATGCCATATTATTGGGCTCGAGGCGTGTTCCCGAGGCCACTTCTCCGGGCACCGATATCCTCGGCGGCGGGGAATGGGAAAATTCATTGCTGTATGAATTCTTGGTCAATCATGGATTGACAACTCAGGGTCACTTACCCGATGTAGAACCGCCTCAGACCGTGATCTATGCCGGTCAATTGGTTGCTGAGGCTGAGGCGGAAGTAACCGCGACACCAAGACCGTAATTAAGAACCAAATCTCTCTTAAAACATAGAACGTCCCGAAGGTTGTTTCCACAATCTTCGGGACGTTTTTATTAGCGGAGAGGGCGGGATTTGAACCCGCGTTCCCTTGCGGGAAACACGCTCTCCAGGCGTGCGCGCTAAACCGGACTACGCGACCTCTCCAGTTGCCTTTTAGAGCGGGCGATATTATACCAGAATTAAAAGTATGGCTCTCAAAGGAGAGCCATTTCTTATACAAATAATATACTTACAATTCATCTCAAAATAGCTGTTTCACCGGAGTAACACGTGTTACTCCAGTAGAGCTGGCTGGAGGGACCACTTGATAGATGTTCTAGAAACCATACAGGATCACCCCGCCCAAAAACGCCAGCACAAGCGCGATAGCAAAACTCAGGCCGTACGATGCAATGTATACAAACCGGTTGGCTTTCTGAAAGAGATCCGGATTGCGGTAACGGACGATGCTGATCCCCGCTGTGAAAAGGAATAAGGTGATTGCCAGTACAATCTTCGTGCCTGCGTTGGGGGCTTCGCCAAGGTAGTTATTTAGATTATCCAGATAGCCGGTGATCCCCGCAGCGACCGTGCCAATACAAGCCAGCACGATGTTCGCAAACGCAGCCTGTTCAAGGGAGGCGTTGTTTCTCCAGTAGGCAAGCAGGATGAAAAGAAACGCTGCCCCGGTCAGACCAATCGGGAAGTGCACCAGCATGGGATGGGTAGGGTGCAGTTCCGTCAGGGCATGAATCACGCGATTGATGAATTCCATCTTCTCTCCTCCGGAGTGTTCGATCCGATCCTATTTTTATAAGACCCTGGTCCACCAGGGTCTTACATCATTCATATACGTAATCGTTTCATGACCGGATGTACGCAATCCGCCCGTTATTATTTGAACCTATATAAGAAAACATTAATGTTTCAGAATATTGTTTCTATTCTTTCGCTTCAGTTTCCACTGGTGGCTGAGACTCAGTTGCCTGAACTTCTCTTGTCAACCGCCAGCCGCTGCGTGTGAGCAGCCAGTAGACAAACCATAGGATCAGCGCGAGCACGGCAATGCGCCCGAGCCAGATCAGCGGAGAGAAGAAGCCAAACCCCATCATTGGGAAATCTCCGAAACGGCGCGGGAAGCCGCGCTCGAATCCGAATCTATCCATCGGCATGCCGCGCGGCCCGAAGTTATCGAACAGGCGAAATCGG
>DASTFG010000334.1:0-8153 GCA_035708785.1 Anaerolineales bacterium | reverse complement strand
CGGCGGCCTCATCTTCTCGGCGTTGCTGAGCCGTTATGGGGTGATCAGCGATTTGCTGAAAGAAAAACCAGGCTGGATCGAAGACCAGGAAGAAGTACAATCGGTACTTGTGAGTGGGAAACGCCCCGATCATTATCCGCGAGGCGGGTTCCGCGGCTATCTTGCACGACCCGCCGAGATCGCTCCGCTGCATGAAGGGATCGGATTTGAAACTTTGGTACTAGCGGGTGTGGAACCGGTTATCGCAGCAGAGGATGAGAATTACAGTAAACTTCAGGGAAATCAACGGGAAAGATGGCTGAACCTGCTCTATACGATCAGCACAGAGCCGTCAATCCTTGGAGGATCAAGGCATATTCTCTATGTAGGCCGGAAACGAAAGGAGATCTATATCCCGCAGGATAAAGCAGAGGAGGCGAAGCACTAATTCGCCGCATCACTCTCGGTTCATCAACCGGTAGATGAAGCTTCGACGGCTGGTGCATGCATATGAAAGCGTGTGGGGCAAGAGACAAAACGAAGCGATATCACAAAAGGCAGCGGGCAAAATAATCTATAATCACCAGCCTATGTTCAGACTCCTCCCTGTAAGGTCGTTGTTGTTGCTACTGCTGGTCGGCTGCGTGGGTCCCTTCGGGCCGGCTGCGCTGCCGGAGATCTTCACCCCCACCGCTTCTTCAATGACCTCCACGCAGACGCCGGTTCCATTCACGCTCACGGCGACGGCGACCCCTGTCCCTACGGAGACGATACAGCCCACATCCACTCCCGAGCCGGCCGGCTGCCTGAAGCCGCCAGATGATTACACTCGAGTGGAGGTCAATGGCCAGACGCTGAACCGGCGCACACTCGCGATGCTGGCTCATGCCCAGGAATTATATGCCGGCGAGATCGAACTCACCCGTTATGCCGTCACCCAGGGCAGCTACACAGATCTTGTTTCTGCTTCCTTTGGCACGCATGCAGGAGGCGGCGCGGTAGATCTCTCGGTCATGCGCCGCGGCACTTATACCGTGTTATGGGACGATATACCGCCGCTGCTCCAGGCCTTGCGCGTGGCAGGCTTTGCGGCCTGGCTGCGTGATTATGGCGAGCTGCATACGGACTCGCCCATCCATATTCACGCCATCGCGATCGGCGACCAGGAGCTTTCGCCGGCCGCCGAGGAGCAGCTCACCGGTCCGGCCGGCTACTTCCGTGGCTACAGCGGCCTGCCGGTCGACGCAGGCGGCCTCCCCACCCTGGATCGTTTCGGCGGACCCATGCTCTGCCAGTGGATGATCGATCTTGGATATCGGGATATGCGGTAGAGAAGGTGTGCTTCGCAAGAATGTCCCTGGTATAGAGAGGGCGGTATAATCCCCTCACCGCAACCACCGACAGGAGCCGCACATGCCGGGGCGCATCGAAAAGACAGTTTTCATCAGGCACCGCCGTAAAAGTTCTCTCTCAACCATGCAACCCAACTTTTCATCCCACAGAAAAGAATCCGACCCTATACCCTCTCCCCGCGGGAGAGGGGCAAACCGACACGCCGATTATTCGTCAACATCAGGGTGAGGTCCTTATGACGGGGCGCATCCAAAAGACTGTTTTCATCAGTTACAGACGCACGAATTTTTGGACTGCACTTGCAGTTTTTCAAAATCTTCATACAAACGGTTATGATGTTTTCTTTGATTATAAAAGTATCCCGAGCGGGGCTTTTGAACAAGTCATTACTGAAAACGTAAAGTCTCGTGCTCATTTCATCGTTATACTCAGTCCATCTGCTCTGGAACGCTGTCACGAGCCCGGAGACTGGTTGCGACGAGAAATAGAAACCGCGATTGACAATCAGCGAAATATCATTCCGCTCCTGATGGAAGGTTTTGACTTTGGCAGCCGTGCAACAGCAAAGGCACTCACAGGGAAACTCTCTGATTTGAAGAAATATAATGCACTGAGCATTCCAGCCGAGTACTTCGAAGAGGCAATGATGAAACTTCGAAGTGAGAGATTTTTGAATCGACCGCTCGAATCTGTACTTCATCCGGTCTCCGATATTACCAAACAAATTACAGAGGAACAAAAATCTGCTGCAAATCAAGCGGCGCGAGTTGAAACAGAACAACTCACTGCGCAAGAGTGGTTTGAGCGCGGTTATGTTTCCGCAGAGAGAGAAAACTTCGATGAAGCAATTCGTTGTTATACCAGAGCTATACTACTTGCGCCGAATCGCACGGAAGCTTATTACAACCGCGGTCTTATCTTCGGCAGAAATACAGGCGAATCAGCTAGCGCAATCACAGATTTTGATGTAGTGATTCGACTTAAGCCATTAGATGCTGATGCTTACTACAGTCGAGGCCTTTCTTACTATATAATGGGTGATAAATTCAGTGCTCTCAAGGATTTTCGAAAAGCAAGTGAACTTAGCCCACAAGATGGCAAGATACGGGTCTCACTAGTTGGAGTCCTCAAGGCAGTAGGACAGACAGATGAGGCTAAACTACAGGAAAGTATTGCTCACGATCTGATTCAAAAAGAAAATGAATACAATCAAGCCTGTTTTGAGTCCATTCGCGGAAACACAGATAAAGCATTGAATCTTCTTCAATTACTGATATTTGAAAAATAAAAGTCTCAAATGTGTCATAATGAGCACATGAGACGGAAAGGAACCAACGAACAATTTGCAGAACGAAGAGCCCGTGGTCTAGCATTGCTAGCCGAAGGGAAGACCTCGAAAGACGTGGCTGAAATTCTGGAGGTCACAAAGCGCTCCGTGGATCGCTGGCAAGCAGACGCCAAAAAGCCAAAGAAGAAAAAAGCCACTCGTCCAGTTGGCCGTCCGAGGAAGTTGTCGGAGAAACAGATGAAACGACTGGAAAAAGCGCTGGACAAAGGAGCGTATGCCTTTGGATATGCAGGAGACTACTGGACCTTGGATCGGATCGCTCAGGTAATCTGGCAACTATTTGGAGTTCGCTACGAGACCAGTGCCGTCTGGCATGTGATGCAGCGGATGGGTTGGAGTAACCAACAACCTCAACGCCAACCGTTGCATCGAAATGAGGAAGCCATCGAACAGTGGAAGGAAGAGGAACTGCCGAGGATAAAAAAAGTGTCGCCAGTTGGGCGCTACCCTCGTTCTGGAGGATGAAAGCGGTTTTTCGCTGGTTTCGCCGCTCAAACGGACCTGGTCGCGGCGTGGTCAGACGCCTGTCCGGAAGACCTCCATCGATCATCACCAGCGTCTCAACCTGCTGGGAGCTCTGTTGGTCTCGCCGAAAGGCAAAAGAATTCGGTTGTGTATTCGTTCGTATTGGCATAGTTTGACAGGTAAAGAGGTAATTGCTTTTCTTCAACAAATTCTCGATCGGGTCTCTGGGTCCATTGTCCTCGTCTGGGATCGCCATCCCATTCACAAGCGGAAGACGGTCCAAGACTTTCTGGTAAAGCATAAACGATTACACATGTTTTACTTTCCGGTCGCAGCGCCTGAGCTGAATCCAGCAGAGTTCATCTGGACCCAGGCTACAGAATATACGGCTGGAACGGCTCCGCACAATAGCAAGGAACTGCAGACCAATGTCTTCAATGCAATCTCTCGAACCCGCACATCACAAAAACGATTGCAAGCTTGCTTGCTCGGCACTCACCTCAGTTGGATTGACTAAACGAGACATACTTTTTTCAAATATCAGTAGCTTTGGAAAACAATCAATCAGCCAGAGGCTGGGCGAAGCGTGATCCTGATTTTGCCAATATCCGGGACCATCCACGCTTCAAAGAGCTAGTTGGCGATTAGGAGCAGCACATGCCGGGGCGCATCGAAAAGACCGTTTTCATCCGTTACCGACGCACAAATTTGCCGTGGGCATTGTTCATATGGCAAAACTTAACGATGCATGGCTACGATGCCTTTTTTGATTACCAAAATATTGATAGTGGGGACTTCGAAAAAGTCATACTTGAGAATATCAGGGCAAGCGCTCACTTTGTTGTCATTCTCACCCCATCTGCGCTGGATCGTTGTAGAAATCCGGGGGACTGGTTGAGACGGGAAATCGAAACGGCAATAGATGAAAAGCGAAATATTGTTCCCCTTATGATGGAAGGTTTTGATTTTGCGAGCCAACTGGTAACAGAAGTGTTAACAGGAAAGCTTGCTACTTTACGTAGTCTTAATGGCTTGTCGGTGCCTGATGCATATGCTTTGGAAGCCATGTCAAGATTGCGTGAAAGATACCTCAACAAAGCACTGAATGATGTTGCTATGCCAAGCTTACCAGTAGATGCCCAGGAAATTACAGAAATGCAGAAAGCAGCTGCTAGCCGTGCCGCCCTAGTAGACGAGGAACAATTAACTGCACAGACCTGGTTTGAACGTGGGTATGTGTTTACCGTAAAAACGGGAAACATGGAGGAGGCAATTCGCTGTTTGTCTGAAGCTATTCGACTCGAGCCAACTTTCGCCGCGGCGTTCTTCGGACGTGGCCTCGCACGTCGTCGCATAGATGATTTAGATGGTGCCATTCAAGATTACAGCGAAGCTATTCGTCTCAAACCCGATTATCCTGAGGCGTATCACGGTCGTGGCATTGCATTCTCGATGAAGGGCGATAATAACAGGGCATTGTCCGACTTTCAAAAGGCCCGCGAATTGAATCCAGACTTTGGCGGCATTCGCAGTTCTCTAGCTAGAGCCCTTAAATCATTGGGACGCAGAGAGGAAGCGCAAGAACAAGAGAAAGCAGCCCGAGAATTGATTCAGAAAGAAGATGAATACAGTAGAGCTTGTTTTGAAGCTATTTGCGGAAACGTGGACGAAGCATTGCGGCTTCTCAGCATTGCATTAGCAAAGGATCCAAGGCTCAAGAAATGGACGCGCCAAGATCCAGATTTTGCCAATATCCGTGACGACCCGCGTTTCAATGAACTTGTTGCTGGATAAAACAACGACTTGCAGAACCCTGAAAACATCGAAGTCCCGTGTTAGTATCGCCCTCGCGAGACCACCGCTTCAGGATTCGGCAGCTCCTCCTCCCTCGCGGGGAACACCTGCACTGCGCAGGCTTTGAACTCGGGAATTAGCGCCTGCGGATCAAGCGCGTCGTTCGTAAGTAGGTTCGCGGCAGCTTCGGCAAAGTGCCAGGGCAGGAAGACCACACCCACCGTCGTTTTCTCGGTGACCGTTGCGCGCACGACGATCTCGCCGCGGCGGGAGGTCACGCGCACGGGCATATCGTCCGTAATGCCGTGCATCTCCGCATCCGCGGGATGGATCTCGACGCGCGCTTCGGGATAGACCTCGTCCAGCACCGAGTTGCGGGTCATGGTACCGCCATGCCAGTGCTCGAGCAGGCGTCCCGTCGTCAGGATGAACGGGTACTCGTCGTCGGCTTCTTCCATGACAGGCACATAATCCAGCAGATGGAATTTGCCTCGTCCGCTTGGGAAGGTCTCTGTGAAGAGCGTCGGCGTTCCCGGATGATTTATATCGGGCACAGGATAGATCAACCCGACCTTTTCAATTCGTTCATATGTCACACCCGCGTAATCGCTATTCACGGAGGCCATCTCGCGCAGGATTTCTTCGGGCGATGAGTAATCCCATTTCGCTGAATTCGGGCGGCCAAGCCGGGCCTCGAGGCGGTTGGCCAGATCGCAGAGGATCTGCCAATCGGGCCGCGACTGGCCGCGGGGCGGATGAGCGGTGCGCACGCGCTGGACGCGCCGGTCCGTGTTGGTGAAGGTTCCATCCTTTTCGGCGAACGGGGTCGCGGGCAGGAATACGTCCGCGAACGCGCCCGACTCGTTGATGAACAGATCCTGCGAAACCAGGAATTCGAGATGCGTCATGTGTTTGCGCGTCTCGTTCAAGTTCGGCTCGGACATCATCGGGTTCTCGCCCATGATGTACAGCGCCCGGACGCCGCCCTCGTGGGCATGCGAAAGGATTTCCGTTGTAGTGAGCCCAAGCTTGCGTGAGAGACCGCCTGGCTCGATGTTCCAGGTCTGCTCCCACTTGCGAGCGTTCTCCTCGTTATCGACGCGCATGTAGCCGGGATAATGAAACGGCATCGCGCCCATATCGCTGGCGCCTTGAACGTTGTTCTGTCCCCGCAAAGGATTGAGACCCGTCCCATCGCGCCCGATGTGACCGGTAAGAAATGCCAGGTGAATGAGGGCAAGCGCGCTGGCCGTGCCGTGTGAAAGCTGTGAGATCCCCATGCCCCAGTAGATCGCGCCGTTGTTCGCAGTCGCGTACAGACGCGCGGCTTGGCGGATATCTTCGGCGGGCACGCCCGAAATCTCTTCCGCATATTCAGGCGTGAACTTCTCGAGTGATTCCACGAACTCATGATAGCCTTCCGTGCGCTTGGCGATAAATTCGTTATTGACCAGTCCTTCCTGCACGATCACATGCGCCATCGCGCTCAGCACCGGCACGTTCGTGCCCGGCTTGAGCGGAAGCCACAGCTCGGCGAAGTCGACCAGGTCGATGCGGCGCGGGTCGACGACGATCATCTTTGCGCCGTGCTTCATCACAGCATCCTTCATTTGCAGCGCGATGATCGGATGATTTTCGCCCGTATTCGAACCGACGACCATGAAGACATCATTTTGAATGACCTGCGAGGCTGTGTTGCTCATCGCCGACGAGCCAAGCGCTTTTTGCAAGGCGACAACAGAACCCGCATGGCACAAGCGCGTGCAGTGGTCCACGTTATTGGTCCGGAACAAGGCGCGGAAGATCTTTTGCAGCAGGTAGTTATCTTCATTCGTGGCCTTTGCACAGCAATAGACAGACATCGCGTCCGGGCCATCGCGCCTGAAGATCTCGACGAGCTTGTCGGCCGTGATGTTCAGGGCAGTATCCCAGTCGGTTTCGACCCAATCCCAGTCGTTGGAGACCTGAGAATGGGCGACCGGGTTCCCGTTTTTGCTGATTGCAAAAACCTGCTCGCGTCCTTCGGGTTTTGGTTTCCCTTCGATTAAATACCTTCGCACGAGAGGCGTGGTCACGCGTTTTGGATGATAGATGAAGTCGTAGCCGAAGCGCCCCTTGACACACAGGTTACCGTGATTCACGGGCGAGTCGAATGGCGAAGTGACTTTGAAGATAAAGTCATCCCTAACGTGCAACTGCAAGTTACATCCCACCCCGCAGTAGGGACAGGTGGTGGTGACGATTCGATCAGGTTTAATCATAAGCACCTCAACAGGCTAACCATGGAGACACTGAGCTACGGATTTAAGAAGTCTCAGTGTCTCCCTGTCTTAGTGGTTAGCTTTTTCTGCGCTTGCGCCCAGTGTTCAATACACTAATTTCCTGCGGACTCATGCCCTGCTCCAGCAGGAACTCACGTTTGGGCTTGAGCGCGCCGGTGGGACAAACGCCCACGCACTGCCCGCATAAAACACAAGTAGTCGACGGTATCGGCTTATCGAAGAAGGTGGCGATCTGGGTCTCATAGCCGCGGCCTTCGAAGTTGATCGCGTACGTATACTGCGCATCCTCCGCGCAGACCTGCACACAGCGCCAGCACAACAGGCACTTCGAGTAATCGCGGACGTACATTGGGTTGTCATCCTTCACCGGGACCTCTCGCCGTTCGGCATCCGGAAAGCGTTCCGCGTCCGCGCCGTATTCGTCCATCATGGTCAGAATATCCGGAGAATCCGACAAATCCATGGTGGAGGAAAGCATCTCCAGGATGGTTTTCCGGGCCCGGATCACCCTCTCGCTTCGCGTCTGGACCTTCATATCCTGCGCGGCTCTGACAATGCAGGCCGGCTGAAGCAGCCGCATCCCTTCGACCTCCACAACACAGATTCGACAGAGCGCGTACGATGTCGTCGCTTCGTGGAAGCAGATGGTGGGAATGTCTATGCCATTTTCGCGCGCCGCGTCGAGGAGGGTTTTGCCCGGTTCAACCCTTACTTCCTGTCCGTCAAGTAGCACCTTTAAATAATCACTCATTTTCAACCTCACCCTTCGACTGCTGCTCGCCTTCGCTTAACGTCCGCTCAGGGCGGAATAATTCCGGCCACAACTTGATCGCGGACAACACCGCGCTCGCCGCGGTCTGGCCCAGGCCACACAGGGACGCGTCGGTCATCGTCCAGCCGACATCCTGCAAGCGGATCACATCCTCAGGGAC
>DASTFG010000333.1:0-6182 GCA_035708785.1 Anaerolineales bacterium | reverse complement strand
CTTGTAGTTGGCTCCGTCAAAGCGGCGTTGTCGCGTCCCACCTACCAGCCCCGCCTGTGGCGGGATACCCTAGGGGTGCGATGTCTGCGACGGGTACCCCGTGGAGATCACACGGGCGGCTCGCATCTAGAGCCTTATTCCCCTGCATATGAGCGAGAGCCCTGGCACAATTGGTTGATCTTTCGAGACAGTTGGCGATTGCCTGAGTAGAATGTTGTGCTAAACTCAGCGCGGTTATCCACAACTATCCCAAGCATATTGGAACAGGAGACACTATGCGGACACCTTTGAAATTCTTCGTCGGCTCAGGGTTTGAACTGTGAAACGCCCACTGGGCAGACCGGAGGGCATATGTTGATTGCACTCACAGGGGTGACCGGGTTTCTGGGACGCTACACAGCAGCAGCGCTGCGACAGAAAGGCCACCGCGTACGAGCGCTGGTTCGGTCGGCCGCGCAACGCAGCCAGGATGAGCGGACAGCGGACGAGTGGCAAGTCGGGGATCAATACGACCCGCTGGCACAGTCCGAATTGGTGGCAGGTGCGGACGCGGTCATCCAAGCGGCTATTGATTGGACGGCGTTGAACCAGGGACCAAACACCAACTTCGAGCGCAATGTGCTCGGATCGCTTCGGTTGCTCGAAGCTGCCAAGCAGGCGGGGGTGCGGCAATTTCTCTTCGTCAGTTCTCTGGATGTGTACCATGAAATTCTTTCCGACCGCTCGCTCGACGAGACGCACCCCACGTGGCCCGCTTCCATTTATGGAGCATACAAGGCCGCGGTTGAACTGCACTTGAAGGCATATCACGCAACCCACGCGATGAACACTAGCGCCTGGCGCCCGGCGACCATGTACGGACTCAATCCCAAACTGCAAAAGTCGCTTTGGTTCGATCTGGTCAAAACGATCAGGGAAGGTGGGGAGATCTCAACAGACGCGGATATTCAGCTTGTGCATGTGGAAGATGTAGCCGAGGCGATGGCGCTGGGCGTCGGCGATGAGTCAGTGGCAGGGCAGTTCTATAACTTGGTGGACTATGGCATAAAGTGGCAAGAGGCCGCCGAAATCGCCAGAGCATTAATCGGATCGGCGGTCGTCAACCAAGAAAGCCCCAGCCGCGGGGCACAGCAGCACTTCAATCCGGCGAAGGCGATTGCATTCTTCGACCAGCACGGTGATCAAAAGGCGCTTCGTCGCGACGAGAAGGGGGTAACAGAATATCTCGCCGCTCTGTTGACTGAGTTGTCGAACAGGAAGTGATGGGTCAACGGTGGAAGCCGTTTTAGTTCTACACTTGCGGCAAACTGCGCCGCAGGATGTTATACATCGGCAGCGATTTGACCGTACCTTCCACGACGCAGGTCATCGGGTTATCCACAAGATAGGCAGGGATGCCCAGCGATTTGGTCAACAGCTTGTCGATGCCGCGTAGCAGCGCGCCCCCGCCGCACAGCGCCACACCCCGATCGATGATATCCGCAACCAGCTCAGGTGGAGTCCGCTCGAGGACGCGGCGGCCTGTTTCGATGACTGCCTTGAGCGGCTCCTGCAGAGCCTCGACGATCTCGCCGGTCGTCACCGTGACCGGGCGCGGTAAGCCCGTGACCTGGTCCTGCCCCTGCACTTCCATGCTGTTTTCAGTGTCCTGTGGGACAGCGGCGCCAATCTTCATTTTGAGCTGTTCGGCCGTGACCTGGCCAATCACGATCCCATATTTGCGGCGGATGTAGTTGACGATCGCTTCGTCCAGATCCATGCCACCGGCGCGCAGCGTCTCGGCAGAGACGATCCCATACATCGCCATGACGGCTGCCTCCGTGCAGCCGCCGCCGAGGCAGATGGCCATATTACCGGAGGGTGAACCGATCGGCAGGTCCACCCCCAGCGCGGCTGCCAGCGGCTGCTGGATCAAATAGGCTTCGCGGCTCCCGGCCTCCAGGACGGCCTCGTAGACGGCACGGCGCTCCACACTGGTGACCCCGTATGGCACGGAGATCATCACGCGCGGCCGGAAAATGCGCATTGACCCGCTGACGCGCTGCAGGAGATAGGACAGCAGGGTTTGGGTGATTTCGTAATCGGCAATCACACCGTTCTTTAACGGACGGGCCACTTCGATGCTCTCCGGGACGCGGCCGTACATGTCCCGCGCCTCCTGCCCGACCGCGACCATCTTTTGCGCATATGCCTCGATGGCAACGATTGTCGGCTCCTCGACCAGCACCTGCGTGCTGTCGGCGAGACGGGTGAACATCGTCCCCAGGTCGATCCCCAGGTCCTTGGAAAACATTGCCACGGTGTCTACTGCCCTGAAAAATGTTTGTTATTCATGGATCGGCAACCGGTTAGATGGAAGAATCCTGCTCGGTCACTGTTTCCCTGCTTGCACGATACCGGCGGACCACATCCAGGCGCAGGTTGGAACGGCGCAACGCCGCTTCCATTCTGAGATAAGCATCCTGATCGGTGCGTGGGATCCTGGCGAGTGCCTCCTCGGCGCGCTTTTTCGCGGCCTTGGCACGGACAATATCGATCTCTTCGACATTTTCCGCAGCATCCGCCAATATCGTGACTATATCCGGCTGGACTTCAGCCAGCCCTCCTGCCACCGTGAACAGCTCCTCTTTGCCGTCATGGCGGACCTTGATCACCCCATATTTAAGGAGTGTCAGCAGCGGGGCATGATGCGGTAGAATACCCATTTCGCCGGTCGCGCCTGGAAGCATGACCATATCCACATCGCCCTGGAAGACGGTGCGATCTTGAGAGACAATTTCACAGCGAATAGTCATAGTTACATTCCGACATCACGGGCCTTCGGTAGGCAATATCATGAGGAGATTGCTTAGCGATGACAACTGGTTACGCGCCTTTCGCGATCCTGTCAGCCTTCTCACGAACATCTTCAATTGTACCCGCCATCATGAACGCCTGCTCAGGCAGGTCATCACAGTTGCCGTCGAGAATCTCACGGAAGCCGCGTACGGTTTCCCTGAGCGGCACGTAACGACCCTCGACGCCGGTGAAACGTTCGGCTACGAAGAAGGGCTGCGAGAAGAAGCGCTCGATCTTGCGGGCGCGGGCCACGAGCAATTTGTCCTCTTCACTTAATTCGTCGATGCCCAGGATGGCGATGATGTCCTGCAAATCCTTATAGCGCTGGAGAACACGCTGGACCTCACGCGCCGTGCGATAATGTTCCTCGCCTACGATATTGGGATCAAGGATCCGGGAGGTGGAACCGAGCGGATCGACAGCCGGGTAAATCCCCTTTTCCACGATCGAACGCTCGAGGGCGATGGTCGCGTCGAGGTGGGTAAACGTCGCCACGGGCGCGGGATCGGAATAGTCATCCGCAGGGACGTACACGGCCTGCATCGAGGTGATCGAACCGGTTCGGGTGGAGGTAATGCGTTCCTGAAGCTCACCCATCTCGGTGGCAAGCGTTGGCTGGTACCCCACGGCGGACGGCATCCGCCCAAGCAGCGCCGATACCTCCGAACCGGACATCGAGAAACGGAAAATGTTATCGATAAAAAGCAGAACATCCTTGCCCTGATCGCGGAAGTATTCCGCCATCGAGAGCGCGGTGAGGGCCACGCGCAGGCGCACCCCGGGCGGTTCGTTCATCTGCCCATAGACCATTACCGTATCCTTCATCACGCCCGATTCGAGCATTTCGCGGTAAAGCTGCGTGCCCTCACGCGTCCGTTCACCCACGCCTGCAAACACGGAGTTACCCTCGTGTTCTGTAGCAACCGAGCGGATCAGCTCCATGATGATCACGGTCTTGCCGGTTCCTGCACCGCCAAAGATACCCGTCTTGCCGCCTTTGGTAAAGGGAGCGATCAAGTCGATGACTTTTACGCCCGTCTCGAAGATTTCCACACGTGTGGTCTGTTCCGAAAAAGGAGGGGCGGGGCGGTGAATGGGATAGCGTGTCTCGGCTTCCACAACACCCCTCTGATCCACAGGGCGGCCGAGTACATTGAAAATACGCCCAAGTGTGGCTGGGCCAACAGGGACGAGAATGGGCGCACCGGTGGCCAGCGCGTGAGCCCCACGCTGCAGGCCATCGGTCGCATCCATTGCCACTGTGCGCACCCAGTTATTGCCAATATGCTTCTGGACTTCCAGAACAAGCGGCTCATTATCCAGACGCTCGATCTCGATCGCTTCGAACAGCTGTGGAACCTCCCCCTCGGGGAATTCCACATCTACGACCCCACCCAGAACTTGTACTACACGGCCCGTGCGATTTGCCATGATTGCCTCCGATGATTTTATTGGGCCAGCGCTTCCGAGCCGCCCACAATGTCCAGGATATCATTTGTGATTGCCTGCTGGCGAACCTTGTTATAAGCCAACTGCAACGCGCCAACCAGCTCTCTGGCATTGTCCGTCGCATTGCGCATGGCAATCATACGTGCTGCATGCTCGCTGGCCTGCGATTCGAGCACGGCCTGGTACACCTGCAGGGCTGTGAAACGCGGAATCATTTCGTCCAGTATTTCCTCTCGATCAGGCTCGAATTCATACGCGGCAGCGGGACCGGTCCGCTGTTCCACCTCACCGACCAGGCCCGCTCTGTCCGCGATCTCGAGCGGCAGGAGTTTCTTGATCGTCGTGACCTGACGAGCCATGTTAACAAAGTCCGTATAAACCAGATGGACTTCGTCGACCTCTCCACTGAGGAACTCTCCGACGGCCAGGCGCCCAATAGCCGAAATGGCGCTGAACTCAGGTGAGGGAGAGAGGTGGCTGAAATCTGCCATGAGATTCTTGCCGAGGCGAACGAGCAGATCACGGCCTTTGCGACCAACCGTGATGTACCTGACAGGCAGATGATATTTGTCGAAACGCTGGAGCACATACCGGATGACGTTCGTGTTATAGGCGCCAGCCAAACCGCGGTCTGCAGTGATAACAATGACAAGAGCATTCTTTGGGCTGGGACGCTCTATCAATAGCGGGTGCAGGCTGACGCCTCCGGGTTGTCCCGTGATGTGCGTCAACACCTGCCAGGCTTTGTTCGCATAGGACCGGGTGGCTGTCAGTGCCTGGACCGCCTTGCGAACTTTTGCCGCGCTGACTGCCTCAAGAGCGCGGGTGACTTGAGAGATGTTCTTGACACTTTTGATGCGGCTCCGCATCTCACGGGCGGATGCCATCGATTATCCCTGCCACGAGTGAAGGAAGGCATCCAGAGCCCTCCTGAGGTTTGCGCGGTTGTCATCGGTGATCGTTTTCTTTTCTGCGATATCCTTCCCGACATCCGGATGCGAAGATTCCATGAACTTGAGCATGTCAGCCTGCCACTGTGCCATTTTGGAAACGGGGATCGAGTCAGCATAACCGTTCGCGCCCGCAAATAGCACGATCACCTGGTCAGGAAGGGACATCGGCTGGTATTGAGGCTGCTTGAGAATCTCCTGCATGCGCTGCCCGCGGCCAAGCTGCTGTTGTGTGGCTTTATCGAGGTCAGATGCCATCAGGGCAAATGCAGCCAGTTCACGATAGGCGGCCATGTCCAGGCGCAAACGGCCTGCAACCTGTTTCATAGCTTTTGTCTGCGCATCGCCGCCTACACGCGAAACGGAGATACCTACATTGATTGCGGGACGGATGCCGGCATTAAAAAGATTGGTCTCGAGATAGATCTGCCCATCCGTAATGGAAATCACGTTTGTAGGGATGTAAGCGGAAACATCGCCGAGCAATGTTTCAATAATTGGCAATGCAGTGAGAGAGCCTCCCGTACCATTCACCTTGACGACCTTATAATCGTCGGGACTATCCATCTGCTTAAGCGCTTCCTGGACATCCATTTTGGAGGTGGTGCCTCGATAAACTTTCCCATCCACAGCATCTTTTTCCGAAGCCAGTGTACCGGCATAGTCCTGCTTTACAATGACATACTGATTTGCCAGCCGGGCTGCGCGCTCGAGCAGCCGTGAGTGTAAATAGAAAACATCTCCGGGATACGCTTCACGACCGGGCGGGCGTCGCAAAAGCAGGGAGATCTGCCGGTACGCCCAGGCATGTTTGGAGAGATCATCATAAATGATAAGAGCATCGCGGCCCGTTTCCAAAAACTCTTCACCAATGGCACAGCCCGAATATGGCACAATATATTGCAGTGCGGCAGATTCATCTGCCGCGGCAACGACGACGATGGT
>DASTFG010000332.1:0-4027 GCA_035708785.1 Anaerolineales bacterium | reverse complement strand
GTCTGGAGGGCATTGTCACTTTCGGCCAGGAAAAGGACGCGCCCACCCTGCAGAACGAATTCGCGGCAGGGATCATCGAGGGTGGAGACGACAGCCAAATCCGCCTGGGATAGGCCATCAACTATGCGATAGCCCAGCCGCCGAAGAACGGGGTGAAATTCAAGTGCGAAAACACCCTTACTCGCTGGTTCCTCCTGTAACTTCGCCTGCAATCGACTTGCACGCGCCCTGCTCAGCTCTGGAGAGGCGATCATTGGAAATACATAAATCTCCTGTTCGTTAGAGGCAATTACATTTCCGCCGCTGATCAAATCGAGTTTCAAGATTGCCTTTGCCGGACGCTCAACCTGAGGCGCTTCAAAGACGACAGCACCCAGATCGGTGACGCCAAAGGATGCACATTTTACAATCGATAGCTCCCCGCTTGTAGATGACCGCCCACTTTCCACTTTCCATTTTAGCCTCGCCTCTTTGATCTCAGCGGCGGAATAATGGGAAAACAGGATCTTCATCTCACAGGTCTCGCCGGAAGAATAAGCAAGCCTCTCCCAGACCGGGATGAGCACATCGTCGACATTGAACTTTCTCAAAAGAGAGAAATGGACTTTGGGAGCACGGTACATGTCCAGCAGGCCATTGCTCTCCCAGTGCAGGTCTGTAAACTCGGTGATCACATAGCCCTGAATACTTGCATGGGAGCGGATATTCTCGATCTCGAACTTCAGCGCGTCATATTGCAGGCGCTGGCTGGCTTCCGTCAATGCAGCGAGGGATGGAAAGACGCGGTCCAGGTGATACGCCCTGAAGCGCTGCTCGATGCCGTGCGGGTAGACGATCCCATCGCCCCACTCGAGGCCGGTATCGAACCACCAGGGCGCCGTACCGCCATTCCCTGCCTGTAGTTTTTCCACGTCCGGCAATCCCCAGTTGCCGAACTCGGAGACCAGCAAAGGTTCATCACCCCTTGGCCGGACATCCGGGGCGGGAGGCCGTTCGCCCGTGTGCCATGGGTCCTTATGGAACTCATGCCACGAGGCATGATCCTTGTATTCGTGGGCAAACAGCCACCAGGGACGGCGCGCATACTGCTCGGTCCATTCGCGCCACTGTTCGTGATGATCGGGCATAGCATAGTAGATATGAAAATCGGCGATATCTGTGGCCACATGAAAATTCCCCCAGCAGGCTGAATTCTCCACCACCAGCCGCGTCGGGTCGAGCTCTTTCAGCCAGGCGTACATCTCGGCCAGCCAGGCGCGCTGATCCGGGTCGGTCAGGTCGATGCCCCAGCCCTCGTTGATGATCGTCCAGATGCCAATGCTCGGGTGATTCCCGTCTCGCTCAATCATGCCAGCCAGAGTTTCCCTGGCGCGGCGCTTCGCATTTTCGGTCAATAAAGAGTGATTTGGGAGCTCGGTCCAGATCAGCAGGCCCACTTTGTCGGCAGCCGCGTAGTAACGCGGGTCGGGGACCTTGATGTGGATGCGCAGACAGTTGAGCCCCATCTCCTTTGCCTTACGGAACTGCTCTTCGACATACTCCTGTGAGGGCGGCGTAGCGATCAGATCAGGGTAATAGTCCTGGTCGAGCGCGCCCCGCAGATAGAACGGGCGGCCGTTGAGAAGGATTTTTCCAGCGCGCGTTTCGATCGTGCGGAAGCCGAAAATCTCGGTCAGTTCGTCGTCGCGGGTGGACACTTTCAGGGTGTAGAGGTTGGGCTCCTCCGGCGACCAGGCTAGGGGGCGTTCGATCCACAGGGAAAAGTGCGGCATTTTGAATTCATCTCGAGCCGCGATCTTTCCATCCGGCGCGATGACCTCGGCTCTGAGTCCCGCTGCAAATTCACCGCGCCCAATCACTTCCACCGACACCTGCTCGCCACTCGTGGATATCTTTGCCCGCTGGATGTGGGTCCCGGCGCGTGTCTCGACCCAGACCGGCTGCCAGATCCCGGATAGCATCCCATACCAGGATTGCTTGCCGTGCGGGATTTCCGGGAAGACCTCCGGTGGGTCATCCACGCGGACGGTGAGCCTGTTCGCGCCCGGCCGCGCGGCGCCGGTTACATCCAGCTCGAATGGCAGGTAGCCACCTTCGTGCTCGCCCACTTTGATACCGTTCAGCCAGACCTCGGCGAAATAATCCACTGCCCCAACACCGAGCAGGATCACCCGCTCCGGGGAAAACCATCCGGCAGGAAGATCGAAATCACGCTGGTACCAGGCCGTGCCGACATGGTGACGGAAGCGTTCTTCCGCCTGCCAGGGCGAGGGGACAGCTATCAGTGAAGGGTTGTCGGTGGGCGGTATTTCAGTCGGCGAGAAATACCACTGGCCGTCGAGAGAGAGGCGCGTGCGGAGAGACAAGGATAGGCTCCGGAATCAATAGCCGGTATGGCCTGTGTCGATGCGATCAGTCATGCGGTGTTCCTTTGAGATTGGCCTGGAGTTTGCAGAATTATACGCCCACCTCCGAAACAGAACAACTGTAAAACTTCGCGACCGCGGTCCTCCCACATGAGATTGGCATCCAGCGGCCGCGCTCACCCGCAACGGAAAGCGCGGCAAAACAAAGCGTGGCAGCACTTTTTCAGGCTGTGTGATTCGGTTCCATAGTGATCAGGACCTTTCCCCGGGCGCGTCCTTCTCCGCAGTTAGCGTCTATTTTCCCGGTTGAAGTTCGGTAATATTTTGTCCCGCGTACTTTTGATACAGATCACTACGCCGCTTTCTCCAGGCGTCGAGGCCGCCGCGCAGGTTGCTGACGTGCTTAAAGCCCTTCGACTTCAAATAATACGAGATCATAAAGGAGAGCCCTCCACCGGGGCAATACACCAGAATTTCCTTGTCCCGGGGAAGCTGATCGAGGTATTTTTCGACCGAAAGAGGAGACACTTCGTGCGAGTTCGGCAAACCTTTGTGCCTCTTCCGGTCATCTGGCGGACGAACATCCAGGATGTAGGTTTGTTCATCGAAGAGGATGGTTTCGTTCAATTGTGCGGGCGTGATCATGTTGACATACGGGGTCCGGCCTGCAATATAATCTTGAACTACCTGCGTCATGTATTGGATATCTCGCGCTGAGGTGCTATGCCCGAGACTGATACGGATAGTTTCGCGCGTCGCCCGATCAGACAAACCGATCGCCTTCAACACATGGGAAGGCTTGTCTTCGCCCGTGCTGCATGCCGAACCGGCAGAGACCGCGATGCCGTGATAGTCCAGCATCCCCATCAACCCGGCATTCTGCACACCCGGAAACGTAATGCTCAGCGTATTAGGCAGGCACTCCGCTTCGGCGTCCGGCGAATTGATTACACAGTTCGGCTTGATTTCCTTGAGCCGCTGGATCAGTTGGCTCTTCAAGACCCGGATGCGTTTCGCATCCGCCAGGAGCTTGTCCACATCGTGGCAGGCGGCGCCAAATCCGGCAATATTGTGCAGGCTTTCGGTGCCCGCCCGCAGTCCGCTTTCTTGATGACCGCCATGCAAAAACGGTGTGAATGGGCTGCCCTCTTTGACGTACAGGGCGCCGATGCCTTTCGGCCCGTAGAGCTTGTGCGCGGAAAAGGAAGCGTAATCGACTCCCCATGCATGGACGTCGACCGGAATCTTCCCGAGCGCCTGGACACAGTCCGCCAGTACGAGCACACCATGTTGATGGGCGAGTTTCGTGATCGCTTGAAGGTCCTGGATTACGCCGGTCTCATTATTGGCGAGGATGCAGCAGAGCAAAAAGGTGTCTCCATCGATCAGCTGCTCCAGCGCAGTCAGAAGCACACGACCCTGATGATCTACAGGACAATATTCGACGACAAAGCCCTGTGTTTCCAGGTATTCCAGCGTGTTGAGCACCGAGGGATGCTCGATCGGCGTGGAAATGATTTTTTTCTTTACTGGAAAATAATGGGCGCTGACCGACTTGAGCACAGCATTGTTGGATTCGGTAGCACAGGCGGTAAATAGAACCTCTTGAGGATCCGCGTGAATGGCGCGGGCGACTTGTTGCCGGGCTTGCTCCATCATTT
>DASTFG010000331.1:0-12628 GCA_035708785.1 Anaerolineales bacterium | reverse complement strand
TACCTCGAGTCTGGATTCCATATCCCGGCCGATGAACTTGCGGACATCGACAACCTGAGATCCGACTCCCATGGGGCCAGGAGAGTCCAGGTGCGATTCGACCAGGCCCTCCTGCCATTTTGTGTTGTTGGCCGGATCGGCCACGAAGGCAAATACTTCGGGCACCGGGCGCTCGATAATCACTGAATGTTCGACTTTAATCATCTTAATCTCCTTGTTGTTCTAAGGTTAGGTATATCCCGTGCTTGGGGGTAATATAAAACAACCGACTCATAAATGCAATGGAGTCAACACGGTCTAAAAAGCCGATACAGTTCCCGCGGGAATCTATCGAACTTTTAATATAAGCATACTATAATTTTTATATGAATCTCTATATTGGCTGTCCGATCTGGTCATTCAAAGGCTGGGTGGGCAATTTTTATCCTGAAGGCACAAAACCCGCCGATTTTCTATATGAATATGCCAAGCGGTTGACCACCGTCGAGGGGAACACAACCTTCTATGCTGTACCTGCGGCGAAGACCATCGACGGTTGGGCCGAATCCTTACCGGAAACCTTCCGATTCTGTCCCAAGGTCCCGAAGGCGATCAGTCATGAAGGCAAATTAATGGAGAATGTCGAGCGGGCGCGGGAATTTATCGATGTGATGCGCAGGCTCGGCACGCGGCTTGGTCCGATGTTCCTGCAGCTGCCGCCGCGTTACAGTCCGAAGCTGTTCGGTGATCTAAAGGCGTTTCTCACTGTTTGGCCGCGTGACGTCCGCCTGGCGGTGGAGGTCCGCCACTTGGACTGGTTCGAGTCGCCGGACCGCGAAGCCCTTAACCAACTTCTCTCTGAACACAATATGGCGCGGGTCGTCATCGATACCCGCCCGATCCGCAGCCTGGACGGGGATAAGATCCTGGAGGGGAGCGTGTACCAAACCCTGCTGGCGGCGCGTGAGCGCAAGCCGAACGTTCCCATTCTGCCTGAGCGCACAGCTGACTTCATCTTTCTCCGTTATATCGGCCATCCTCAGATGGAGCAGAATGAGGCTCTTCTGATGGAGTGGGCCGGTTATGTTGCCTCGGAGCTATCGGCAGGGGCAGATGCGTACGTGTTCTGTCATTCCCCCGAAAATCTGGCTGCCCCTTACCTGTGCCGGGAATTCCATCATCGTGTGAGTGAGAAAGTGGACATCCCATCCTTGCCATGGGACGAGATTGATGCGATGAACTTTGAACAGGGAGAACTATTCTAAGGCTCGCGGCATGACAAACGCACATCTCGTCCTATTCGCTGAATGTATTGGAAGTGTTCCTTAGAAAGACTTCCACGATTTGAGGATCGAAGTAAGTTCCGCTCTGCCGGCGGATGTATTCAATCGCTCGTGGATGTGGCCATGCCTTTCGATAAGGACGGTCATTGGTCAGCGCGTCCCATACATCGACGACGGCGAAGATGCGCGCGGCCAGCGGGATGCGTTCACCTTTCAGCCCGTGTGGATAACCAGTGCCGTCCCATTTTTCGTGGTGGTAATAGGGAATGTCCAGTGCCGGCCGTAGGAATGGTATGGAGACAAGCCAGTCGTAGGCCAATTGCGGGTGCCGGCGCATAATTGCCCATTCCTCATCTGTCAGCGGTTTAGGCTTGAGCAGGATATCGTCGGGCACAGCCATTTTGCCAATATCGTGCAGCAGTCCTCCTCGTCGCATGTGAACCAGCTGATCTTCTGCCACACCCAGCGCGCGCGCAAGCTTTAATGCCTTCTCGGTGACACGAACCGTGTGACCTTCCGTATCCTTATCTCGCAGATCGAGCGCGTGTGACCAGCCTTCGATCGTGGCGTCATAGGCCATGGCCAGCTCGAGATTGGAACGCTGCAGACCCTGAAACAAAACCGCGTTTTCAATGGCGATTGCAGTCTGCCCGCCGAGAGTCTCGAGAAAGGAAAGCCATTCCTGGTCCGGGTTGAGCTCCGAGCGGTGGAAAATCTCCAGCACTCCCCTGACTTCACCTTTGCCAATTAAGGGAACACCAAAATACGCGATGAACCCCTCATCGGCCAGCAGCTCGCGGCGGATGAATCGATCGTATTCCAGTCTCAAGTCTTTGACCTGCACTGTGCGCCGCTCCAGCACCGCCTGACCCGCGTAGCCCTGGCCGATCTGTGTGCTGCTGGCCTCAATATTACGAGAATAGAATCCCTCCCCGGCCACAAATTCAAGCCGCCCGGTGCCAGGATGCTTCAAAAGGATTGAGACAGCATCTACTTCAAGCTGTTTGATGATCTGGCTGATTACAATGTTGAGTGTAACTTGCAGATCGTGCGTGCTGCTGATGACCAAGTCAATCGCGCGCAGCGTGTTCAGTCTTTCCAGTTGTCTGACGGTCTGCTCATGAAGGCGCATACGTTGAATGGTGTTTCCGCCCATCTCTGCCAGCGCGTTTAGAATCCGTACCTCCCCCGCAGTAATTTCGCGTGGCAGTTCCACATTGATACACAAAGCGCCGATGACGTTTTCGTTGGAACGAAGGGGAACACAGGCGCCACCGACCTCCTCTGGTATTCGCGCCCGTTCAGGTTCGGGCAGGCGCGATTCGGTCCGGAATTCTCGGCTGATCAGCGCCTCGCCTGTTTTCACCACCAAGCCTGGGATCTCTCTACCGGGCTTGTCAGAGCCAGCCAGGTTCTCTGCCCGGCCGCGTTGGATTGCCAGCTCGACGGTGTCGCGGACAGGGTCGTTCAGCCAGATGCTTCCCGATTTCGTTTCAAATAATTCCAGGGTCTGATCTAACAGGCGGGGGAGCATTTCACTCAGCGTATTTGCAGACCGCATGGCGGCGCTGGCCAGCGCAATTGCTTCCAGTTCGCGCTCACGCTGCCGGCGCTCATAACGCACGTTTGCCTCCTTCAATTCCCGCTGGATGGCCGGTATGAGACGCGGCATACTGCCTTTTACGATAAAATCGTGTGCACCCGCCTTAAGAGCACTGACCGCGCTTTCCTCTCCAATGGTGCCCGAAACGATAATGAATGGCAGATCGAGTCCGCTCTCCTTCAGCACAGCGAGCGCCTGTAATCCGCCAAATTGTGGCAGGGAGTAGTCGCAGATGAGGATATCCCATGTGCGCTTTCGCAGCGCCGCTCTCATGGCTTCGGCTGTCTCTACACGCTCGAACTCTACGTCGTAACCGCCGCGCTTGAGCTCGCGCAGCAGCAGGTGTGCATCCTCCTCGGAGTCTTCAATGAAAAGAATCCGTAAGTGATTGGTCACTGCACTTCATCACCTGGGAGGGGTCTCGTTTAATACCAGCCAGTACAGGCCGAGCTGGCGAATCGCCTCCACAAACTGAATAAAGTCCACCGGCTTACGGACATACGAATTGACGCCCATAAGATAGCTATTGACCACATCCTGTTCTTCTTTGGATGAGGTCAAGATCACGACGGGCAGTGTGCGCGTGCTCGGTTCGGCGCGGATGCGCCGCAAAACTTCCATCCCGTCCACTTTAGGCAGTTTGAGATCCAGCAGAATGACCTGGGGCTTGTCGCGCGGATCCCGGTCTGCATGAGGGCCGGTGCAAAACAGAAAATCCAGCGCCTCGGCCCCATCCCGCACCACAACGACTTTATTCCCGATATTGTTCTTTTTGAGTGCGCGCATGGTCAGGGCCTCATCGTCCGGGTTGTCTTCCACCAGTAAAATCATTTTATCTTCCATATAGTTGGTTCCTCCGACCCCAAGCAAAAATTAAGACAAAATCAGATAGAGCTTATCCGATTTTCCAGACTATACGACTTTCCCTCGATAAAATCAAGGGTACTATCGTTCGTTTGTCAGTGACGCTCGTATGGCGAGTACTCGTAATCAGCCGCATCATAGCACGTTAGCTCTGCATATGGGTGCGGCGCGCAAAACAAGAGAGACGGACCTCCCTAAAAATAATCTTCAATTCCGCCAAACCCATATTGCTTATTCTTCTCACTCATTTCGATAAAGTATCGCAGGCGCTTTTCAAATTCCGCCGGTCTTTTTCGCGCCCCGTCGATGAAGCTGACCCGAATCCGCTTATAGGGCTCGGAGAATTTCTGAAAGTTTTTCCAGGCCTGTTTGTTTGCCTGAATGGCCTGCAAAATGTCCTGCGGGATTTCAAATTTTTCTTCTAACACTTCTCTGAGTGTTTCGCGGACCTCTTTCACGACTTTTCGCTGTTTGACGAGCTTCCGCAATCTTTCCTTGTTGGCCTGTGAATATGCACTGCTGGGCTTCCTGGGGGAGAACCTTTGGACAGTGCGTTTTTCATCCAGGGTTTTGACGATGCTGTCGATCCAGCCGAAACACAGCGCTTCCTCGACTGCATCGTTATAGGCGATGCGCGGCTTGCCCGTCTCCTTTTTGTGATACACCAGCCAAATCTCTTTTGCGGTCCTGTAATGCTCTTTGAGCCACTTCCGCCATTCCTGACGGTTGGTCACGTGCAAGGTCTGCGTGATTTCCATAACAGGAGGAATTATACAAGAGGTTCTTATGCCGGGGCCGCTCTACGCTTGACATCAAGAATGGCGATCTTTGTCGAGTGGTTGAAGGGCGCCGGATCGGTAATCGGCTCTCTCACCCTCGTTTCCGGATAGCCGGTGAAATCCTCCGGAACAGGGATCAACTCCCTTATCTTCAAATAACCATCCTTGCATAAGGCTTCGAGTATTTGCAGATACGCTTTCCCACTGACATACAAGGCGTTGTTGACGGCGATTAAATATCCGCCGTCCTGGATCAACGGGCGAACCTTGTTGATGAGCCGCGCGCTTTCGCTGACCTGATCTACCCGACCCTTTGAAGTGTTCGAAAAGAATGGCGGGTCGATGAGCACGCAATCAAAGAACTGGTTGGTACGTTTGAGTCTCGCGACAAGCGTAAAGAAATCTTCCGAGATGAAGTCCTGTTTATGAATGGGGAAGCCGTTGAGTGTATAGGACGTTTTCGCTACATTGAGGAACCCGCGGTTGAGATCATGCTGGACGACGCGGACGGCGCCACCCGCCAGTGCAGCAACGCCTAAACTTCCGGTATAGGAAAAAGTATTCAGCACAGTCTTGTCTTTCATGTTTTCGATCAGCCACTTGCGCAGGTTGCGTGTGTCGAGGTAAAAACTGGCGTCGCGGTTGATGCTCAGGTCAATTGCATACCAAACCCCATGCTCTTTGATCTTGGTATCGTATTTTTCGCCGAAGGACAATGATCCGCGTTTTTCTTCCTCGGATTCAGCGTTCCGGGTCTTCACAATGCCTGCGCGTAGCCAAATCAGTTTGCTTCTTAGGAATTCCTCTGCCTGTTGCACTGCTATTTTCCCCTGCGCCGGGTCTTCGGAATAATTATGCATGACCAACGTGGAACCATACAGATCTATGACAAGGTCAGGATCACCTTCCGTGAATCCGTTGAAGAGACGGAAAGCGGATTCATGCCGCGCGTCGAATAGCGATCCTCGCGCATCGATTGCTTTTTGAAGCAGCACGACAACAGATTCTGGTGTCACTGTCCGAGCTGTTTCCGGAGCCATGTCTCAATAACCGAGAGCGACTCCATGCTTACGCTGTGTCCTATCTGGAACTCCTGGTAAGTTAGATCCACCTCCAGTTTTTGTAACCTGTCGCGGCTGGCGCGCGCCCACTCGACGGGGATCAGCGTGTCGTGTGCGCCGTGAGTCAAGAGAAAAGGTTTGCCTTTGATCTGCGCTTCATCGATGTTCAGATCTACGCCGTTGGGGATATAACCCGACTGTGCGATGACCCCGGCGATGCGAGAAGGGTGGCTCAGCGCGTAGCACATGGAGAGGAGACTGCCCTGGCTGAATCCCAACAAAAACAGTTTCTGCGGATCGACCGAGTACGCTGACAGGATTTCGGAAATGAATTGATCGATCGCTTCCAGAGCCGATGCGACCTGTTCGGGCTCGGGTCTTCCGATCACTTTGACGCGAAACCATTCATAGGAGTTCGGTCCGAGCACGAGAGGCGCCCGGGGGCTGACCCAGAGCAGCTTTTCCGGCAGATGAGGCGCCAGCTCGATCAGATCCTGTTCATTGCTGCCACGCCCGTGGAGCGCCAGAATCGTTGGATAACGGAGGCCCGCCGCTTGGTTTTTGGCGGAATCCGGAAAGTGCGCCAGATGGTGTAATGAAAGTTGTTTGGATGCCATATTCTATTTGCCTCGTCGAATTTTTTGCCTGCTTGTCATACTTCGTTCAAATCTCGTCGTTTATGATTCCTGATAGCGCGCCGCTTCTGCGGTTTTCGGGGGGCGGATCTCAGGCCGCCAGCGGAATTTTTCCAGCCGTGGGTTGGGCGCTCCTTCCACCGCGTCGGCGATCACCTGCCCAAGCACGGGCGCGAACTTGAACGCATGACCGCTCCCGCCGGTGGCTACCACGACACCTTCGCACTCCGGGTCAGGCGCGATCCACAAATGCCCGTCCCAGGTGTCGCAGTAAATGCACACGCGCGTGTATACGATCGGAGCATCTGCCAATGTGGGGAAGGTATCCGCCAAGAAATCCCGCAGTTGCACGGTCTCCTCGTCAGTGACCGCGCGTTCGCTGCTTGGATCCAGCTGCCGTCCAGGTCCATGGTTCGCAATTTTAACGACACCCTCAGTTGGATGAAGCGGGAATCCATAATAGCCTGTCGCAGAGATATCCGCACCAAAAACGGGGAATTGCCCGGCCCGGAACAATTCGGGCCGGTCTGGCTTAAGATGAAAGACAGGCATACCGTTGGCCCGAAAGACATCGGCAAGCGGCGGAATGATGTAGGGAACCCAGGCGCCCGCTGCGATGATCACCTGGTCCCCTTGATATTCGATGCCTTCCCGAGTCACGATACCCCGCACTCTGCTCCCGCTATCGAGAAAGTGGTCGAACGTTTGACGCTCGTGCAATTCCACGCCCTCGGCGCGCGCCCTCTTGAGTAATTCTGCCACGACTCTGCCGCTCTGTGCATAACCGCCCTCCGGGTTGAAGTAGCCATCGACATAGCGGTCGGCGCTCCAGGCCGGGAAGCGCCGCCGGATCTCGTTTGAATCCATACGGAGCGGCTGGTGGCCGCGCTTGAGGAGCAATCGATAACTTTCATACTCAAAATCGTCCTCGGTCATCAGCCCGCGCCTCAGGAACGTCACCCCGACCTCATGGAAGAGAGGCGCCGGCCAGCTTTTGTTCCAGGCGCGCCAGGCATCCAGCGCAGTTTCCATCCATGCCATGTAGTCCTCATCCGGCCCGTAGTCCATGCGGACGGCTTTGCTGATGTCGGTGGATTCGGCCAGGGGATGCGGCAGTGGGCCCGGGTCCAGGAGGTGAACGCGGTGGCCGCGTCGTTTGAGTTCGAGCGCGGCGGTCACGCCGAAGATCCCTGCACCGACGATGATGGTTGTCTGAGGAGTCATGATCGTTTCGCTATAGAATCTAAATTTTGCTGCAGGTGAAACTGAGTTGGTGGACGAGAGGGTAGGTCATATTTGGTCTCTTGGTGCTGTTATAACTATATCTGCATCGGTTTTCCGCGTCCAGTCCGGATTTGACTTAACCGAGATTAAGAACGGATGAGAGTTGGTTAACCGTGTTGTGCAGGAAATGCTTTTGCGGTACACTCGCTTGAAATTATCAGTAGAACACGATCTAACTGGGAGAATATTCTTTCAGCTTGCGTGGAATACTGATTATGTGCAGACAGATCATGAGGTGATTTATGGCCACAACAGAGCTGACACCGCCCGGGGCAGATAACAAACTTGCCAAACTGCGCGATGACGAGGCGGCCCAAAGGGCGCAGCTGGCTTCCTCCGCCCGGGCGTCCTCGGATTTCTATGGGGCAATCGGCTGGCTGATCGGTTTACTGCTGACTCTTTTTATTTCCATTCCCGTGATCTGGTTCCTCACCAGCAACGCATCCCGCTCGACTCGAGACGATGTCCTGATCTGGGGCATTGCCATTGCCTGGTGGCTTAACCCCCTTTCGTTGGGGGCGCTCGGCTATGTGCTCAGCAATCTGCGCGCCTGGCGCTTCTGGACGATCCTGGGCGTATCCATCTGGGCGTTCATAAATTTTCTGGTCTCAGCCGCGCTCGTTTCCACTCCCGCACGTATCACGATCATTAATGGTTTGATCCTTCTCGCCTATATCTTGCTCGGGCTTTTTTTCCTTTATATTCAGCTACGGGTGTTTGTCTGGGCAGCCTCAGGGAAACCGGTCCGCTTCTTCTTCGGGATCATGGCCTGGGCCGCGTTCAACGGGCTCATTTACTGGGCGATCATCAATCCGGAAGTCCGGAATCTCATCTTCCTCATACTTAGCTTTGCGCTTCGCATTGTTTTCGCCATTTCTTTCGTTGTGATCCAGTTCGTGGCGATCTTCTGGTTCATGGCCCAATCGCGTGTGGAGGTGATTCGTCCCGGCGACCCGAAGCAAGTTACCTTCGATGACTATAAAGGCCAGCCAAACCTGATCAAAATGGTGCGGCAGTGGATCTCGCTGCTTTCCGACCGCGCCAAATTCCAGAAGATGGGCGGCCAGTTCATCAACGGCTTGCTGCTCTATGGAGAGCCCGGCACAGGCAAGACCCTCCTGGCAAAGGCGATGGCGGGTGAAGCGGGGATCGCGTTCATCTCCATCGAGGGCTCGGGCTTCCGGGCGATGTTCTGGGGCGTGGACGTTCTCAAGATGATCCGCTTCATCGGCCGGGCGCGCAAGCTGGCGCGCGAATATGGCGCCTGCATCGCGTATATCGACGAGATCGACGCCGTGGGCATGTCGCGCGGCGCGGTGATGGGCGGACAGGGAGGCATGGGAATGGGAATGGGCGGCATGATGGGTATGGGGGCTGGCACCGGCGCGCTCACACGTTTGCTCTACGAAATGGATGGGATCAACGAACTCTCGCGCTGGGAAAAACTGCGCGCCCGCTGGTACCAGCTCCGCAAGAAGCCCGTACCGCCGCGGGATTGGCACATCCTCTTTATGGGCTCCACTAACCGCCCCGACGTGCTCGACCCCGCGCTGACGCGTCCTGGCCGATTCGACCGCACAGTGGTTGTCAACAAACCGGACCGTGCCGGCCGGCGCGAGATGGTCAGATATTACTTGAATAAGATCAAAACCGATGAGACGGTCGATATCGAGGCGATCGTCAGCGACACGGCCTGGGCGACGCCCGCCCGGATCATGTCCGCGATCACGAAGGATGCCGTCCGTCTCGCATTGTTCGATGGCCGGGAGCGGGTTGCTCAGCATGACATCGAACTCGCATTTCAAGAGCAGGCAATGGGCCTCGAGAATCCTATCGAGGAAATGCAGGAAGACCAGCGCCAGCAGGTAGCTTATCATGAAGCCGGTCATGCCGTCGTACAATACTATCTTCGCCCGGATGAGCGCATTGTACGCGTGAGCATCGTCCGCCGCTCCGAGGCGCTTGGATATGTGCTTCCCGTACCGAACTATGATATCTATGCATTGCCATTACGAACCTTTGTGGCAGACATTCTTGTTTCGATGGCCGGTCATGTGGCAACGAAAATCTTCCTCGGCGAATATTGGACAGGCGCGACAGGTGATTTCCAGAATGTGCGGGCGCGGCTCTGGCAGTTGGCGCATTACGGTTATTTCGGTCCGCCATTGGATATGCAGCAAAGCCATGAAATGGTCAAGAGCAAGAGCGAAGTCGTCGAGAAATTCTGGAGAAAACTCGAAGAACAGACCGAACGGATCTTGAGCACGCATGCTGCCGAAGTGCATGCAGTTGCTCGCGCGCTTCTGGAAAGAAACGATCTGACCGGCAAGGAATGTATCGAGATTATTCGTGCGGCAGCCGTGAACAGCGAGCCGGTTAACAGTGAATTATTACTAAAGTCGCTTGTGGAGGAGACGATGGTTAATGGAAAGAATGGGGAAGCTCAGGCCAAACCCAAAGCGAAGCGCAAGTTGCCGGCCAAGGCGAAAGCAGCCAAAGCGAAGACGAAGTCATGAATGGAAACTGGCTGGAGTGAACTCCAGCCAGTTTTTTTGATTGTCCTGGGGTCAGCCCGACCTACTTCCAGGACCAGAAAGCAAGATAGCCATTTGCCACCAGGCGCGGCTCCAACTGGCCCGATGCAGCGACAACGGCGATCCCCGGCGTATTCTCCGAGTCAAGAAAGGAAAGCACGAGGTTATTGCTATCCGGGGACCAGATCGTCGTGGATTGATGGTATTGATCGAAATAAGGGAGTATCGAAGCGAACTGATTCGTAGGCTGGAAAGTGAACAGCTCGCGGGATTCGCCGGATATGACATCCAGCATATGCAATTGCAGCAGCAGCACCTGCTGTTGTGCATCTGATGCCGCCCCCGCCGCCCCGCTGTTCGATAAGCGCGGCTTGAAGTAGGCGAGTTTCCGGCTGTTCGGCGACCAGAAGAACGCAAACACATCCTCATCCTGGAAGAAATCCTCGGATGTCGTCAGGTCAAGAACGTGCAGAGCTCCGACCGAACCCGCGGTGAGTGAGCGGTCGCCTGCGATGTAGGCAACCAGCTCGCTATCCCGTGACCAGGCAAAAGAGGTGCTGACCTCAACCGTCCCGAGGGCTTTATCCACGGAACCGCTGCCGTCAGCGAGGATTACCTCTTTTTCATTCTCATCGTTGACGCGTGAAAACAGGATCTGGCTCCCGTCCGGTGACCAGGCCGGAGCTTGGAAAGCGCCGGGGTCGGCCTCCAGCCCATCTTCGATGATCTGCGAGCCCACCTGCAGGAACGCCATGTGCTGCACCGTCGTGGTGTTCGCGCCGCCTGTGTGGATGATCATCGTCTTTCCATCGGGAGCCCAGGACCAATAGTAGGGGGAACCGGTATCCAATATGGTTCGATCTCCACCCTGGACCGGTATGCTCTGCAAAACGAATGTTTGTCCAGAGGGCGTTGTGCTCAGGAAACCTAAATTCTCATTATCCGGCGACCAGTAAAGATAGAATGGATGCTCAATCTCGCTTGTATAAATCCTCTCTGATGCCTCAGAATCGATATCTGCAACGTACAGATCAGAGACGGACTGGATTCCCCCTTCCCCGCGAATGCCTACAAAGGCGAGCAGATTACTCTCGGGGGACCAGGTGGGGTATTGATAGAAGCGAAACGCCCCCGATTGTTCCTCGGGGATGGACGCGTCTTCGGTCAGGGCAATCGGGTTTTTGCCGCTCTGATCCGTGACATAAATGTTCGCATCGGTCCCAACATAGGCGATCAGTCCGGAACTGCGCTGGATGAATGGCAGGGGAAGGCAGGCTGCCAAAACCAGAACGTTAAGGGTAAGCAGAATCGATTTTCTCATGGCTGTGATTCCAGTCTCTCTAGCGCTGCATCCAGGACCGGGTCTTCACCCGGCAAGATCTCATCCCAGCCCGCCTCCACGTGAACGTCCGGCTGAACACCGCTCGTCCCGATCTGATCTCCATTCGGCAGCACAAACGAGGTTGTTTCCACAAAGATGCGCGATCCGTTGGGCAAGTAATAAGAGGAAGTTGTCTCGACCGCTCCCGGTGTCGCGGCGCCGACCAGGGTCGCCCTTTCGTGCATTTGCAGGCTGGCCGCAAGGATCTCGGGGAAGCCCTGCGTGTTTTGCCCCACCAGGATGACCAGAGGGATGGAGTGCGAATCGAAGACTTCCTGTCCCTCTAACTCCAGCAGTTGCCTGTCCTGGCGATTATAAAACTCGCCGACCGCACCCTCGTGGAACAATCCGAACATTTCCTGAAAGGGCCAGTCGCGTGAGGAGCCTGCCACACGCAGGTCAAGGATCAGCCCCTCCAGTGTCTGGTTGGTGGTAAAGGCCCGGAGGTTTTCCGCTACATCTTCCATCAGGGTGCTGTAGCTGACCGGCGGGAAGAGCATGTAGGCGAAGTTTGTGTCTGCGATCTCATGGGCCTCCAGAACGCCGGTGCTTGTCAACCTGGCGCGCTTCACCTCGACGGAACGCTCCGATTCCCCCGGCGTTTGAACTTCCAATGTGACGGAGGTTCCGGAGGGCCCGCGGATCCGCTCGACCACATCCAGCCCTTCCTCCAGCATGACCGGGCTTCCGTCAACGGCGAAGATACTGTCATGTGCCTTCAAGCCCGCCTGTTCGGCGGGCGAGCCCTCGATCACACCAAGCAGCACGACATGCGGCTCCGGCTCCTCGTCGAAACCGATAAACGCACCGATGCCCTCATAACTCGAGAGATCTGCAATGTCAGTTTCTATTCGTTCCCCGCGGGATTGGTAAACGAGGCTCCCCTCGGGAAGATCGGATTCGAGCTCCCTGAGCAGGTCGTCAAATTCCTCATGGGTCAGCCCCGCATTGATGCGTTCCAGATATTGACTTTTGACGGAACTCCAGTTTACATCGGCGCCCTCGAAATAGATATAGTTCTCCTCCAGGTGCGTCCACAGGGCCTCAAACGTACGCGCCTGATGCTCTTGAGGGACGTAGACGGGGCCGAACTCTCCGCTCACCGGTTCCTCTTCCAGATTTAACAGCCCCGCACAGGCGAAGCTTGTCAAACTGAGAACCAGGACTGCGAACAGCGGAATTGTGACTTTTCTTTTCATATCACACGCTCGCCTCTAAATAACAA
>DASTFG010000330.1:0-5114 GCA_035708785.1 Anaerolineales bacterium | reverse complement strand
CCCTCCCACATCCAGCGGCATTCGGGCAGGATCATGGCCGAACCGGCCAGAGCGGCATCCACATGCAGCCACATTCCATGCTGGCGCGCCACCCCGGCAATCGCTTTCACGGGATCCAAAGCGGTGGTTGTCGTGGTGCCGGTCGTGGCGACAACGGCGCAGGGCGTGAATCCCTTTTCAAGGTCGGCCTGGATCGCTTCACCCAGCGCCCCGGGCTGCATGGCGTAATTCTCATCGACCGGGATGGCGCGCAGATTGGCGCGCCCGAACCCGGCCAGGAGCGCGGCCTTTTCTACCGAGCTGTGGCTGTGGCTGGAAACATAGACGATCAACGGCTGCCTTTCTCCCTGCAAGCCCCCGCGCGCCAGGGAATACGTGGAAGCCCGCTCACGGGCGCATAAGAGAGCGACCAATGTGCTGGTGGAAGCCGTATCCTGGATGACCCCGCTCCAGGCGTCCGACAGGCCGATCATCTGGCGCACCCAATCCGTGACAACTTCCTCCAGCTCGGTCAGGGCCGGGCTGGACTGCCAGGAGATGCCCATCACGCCCAGCCCTGTGCTCAGATAGTCTCCCAGCACGGAAGATAGTTCCCCATTGCTCGGAAAGTAACCAAAGAAATTCGGATGCTGCCAGTGAGATAGACCGGGCAGGATGATCTGTTCGAGGTCCTGGAAAATGCCTTCAAATGACTCCGGCCCGGCAGGAGGCGTGGAGGGGAAGCGGGCGCGGACTGCGCCCGGCTCCACCTGCGACCTGACCGGAAGGTCGGCGATCTGCGTCCGGTAATCGGCGATCCAATCGATGAGCTGGTGCCCGATTCTGCGGAATTCTTCGGGGTTCATAAAAGTACCTCTTTCTGGAAAACCTCGCGCTGAGTGCTACGCAATCGAAGCGCACCTTTTGACATGAACAAACTTGAAACCTGTCCTTCGACTACGCTCGGCGGGTACTCCCTCCGCTCAGGACGGAGGGCCTTCCTTTGCCAGCGTGGTCTGATGCCCCGCGGCCCGGTTCTCCAGAAGCTCCAATACAAAACATAGGGACGACAGGCGATTGAGATAGCGCTGCAGGTCCGGGTTCGTGAGTTCCCCCGAGTCGAACAGCTCGACCACGCGCCGTTCGGCGCGGCGGACGATCGTCCGCGCCAGTGAGAGCGCTGCGCCCGCGAGCGAGTCGCCCGGCAGGATGAATTCCTTCGGCATCTCCACCAGTTTGCTGAGCGCGTCGGTCTGTTCCTCCAGCCAGGCAATGCGCGTCGAATCGATGAACCGGAATTGCTCGGCATTTTCAGGGCTGGCTGCAACTTCCGCCATGAGCCGGTAAAGGTCGCGCTGCGCCTGGAGCAGGACCCTGCCCGAGCGGGGGTCGGCACATTGAGCGCGCGCCAGCCCAAGGGCCGCGGTCGATTCGTCCAGAGTCCCCACTGCCTCGATGCGGGCATGATATTTTGCGACGCGTCCCTCGCCCAGCAGATTCGTCGTCCCGTCATCGCCTTTGGATGTGTAAAAAGTCATGCCGTCATTATAACCAAAGTGTGACTGATCAACAGGGTCGCTTCGCTTATCCGCAGGATCGCTTCGCTTATCCATAGGATCGCTTCGCTTATCCACAGGATAGCTTCGCTTATAATCGAACGATGCTCAAGCCAGCTCATGCCGAGATCACGCGTCAGGCGCTTGCGGGAAGTTTCAGCAGCCGCGCGCTGGAGGCCATCACCGCCGCCAATCTCCGGCAGGACAGGCTGCTCGGTCTGATCGGCCATGATGAATATCATTTTGATAGTAATGCCTTTGAGCAGTCCTATGCATATCTGGAGGAGCAGCGCGCCCTGACGATTGCCTCGCTCGAAGCCGGTGACGTTCGCCCCGCATGGTCTGCCTTCGGAAGGTTGATCCACACCGCGCAGGATTTTTACGCACACACGAATTACATCGATCTGTGGCTTGCCTGTCAGCCCGATGGAACACTTCCGACTCCGCCGGAAGTTGATCCCGTTGATGAAGGTTTGATCCACGGCCCCACCCTGCGCTCCGGCCGGATCTACCTCCCGCTCGAGCTCCTATACTTTGTCCGCCCGCTGCGGCCGATCGCTTTGCGCCTTCTCCCGCGCGATTCGCATGCCTGGATGAACCTCGATTCACCGGAACAAGGTCCCAGTTTTGATTTTGCCTTTCAGGCGGCTGTCAAAAGAACAAAGATCGAATTTAATAAAACCGTTCCCAATCTTCCACAGGATTTGTTAAAATCGTTCATAGACATGTAGAGGCAGCCCACCTCCGATCCCGGGTAGGATGATCCCATCCTGAGGAAAAAAACATGCCAAAGCATAAAAGCAAGAATACATCCACCTCCTCTTTTGGTTCACCGGGACGCGAGGGACATGACTCATCTGCATTCTATAATGGGCGTTTGTATGCGGGGCAGCCAAAGGGGGGCTCCGACGCTTATATAGAGAATCCCATCGATCAACTGGACGTCATCATCAATCACACCTCCGAAGAGATGAAAGAACTGCCGGATTGTTCCGTGCATCTCATGGTCACCTCCCCGCCCTATAATGTGGGTAAGGATTATGACGAAGACCTTTCCCTCGAGGAGTATCTGGCATTCTTAAAACGGGTATGGAAGGAGACCTACCGCGTCCTGGTCTCCGGCGGGCGCGCCTGCATCAATGTTGCCAACGTCGGACGCAAGCCGTATATCCCGCTGCATGCCTTTATCATGCGGGACATGATCGACCTTGGCTTTCTGATGCGCGGCGAGATCATCTGGGACAAGGCCGCCTCGGCCAGCACATCGACGGCCTGGGGGTCGTGGCAGTCTGCCTCCAACCCGACCCTGCGCGATACGCACGAATATATCCTCGTTTTTTCGAAGGGGAGGTTCCGGCGCGAGAAGATCGACGGCCGCGAGAGCACCATCCCAAAAGACCAGTTTCTCGAGCTCACCAAATCGGTCTGGGCATTCCCTTCTGAATCGGCGAGGAAGATCGGTCACCCCGCGCCGTTCCCGGTGGAACTGCCGCACCGGCTGATACAGCTTTATACGTTCTCGAAGGAAGTGGTGCTCGATCCCTTTATAGGTTCAGGCCAGACGGCCATCGCCGCGCTCAAGGCAGGGCGGAATTTTATGGGCTATGAGGTCAGCCAGGAATATGTCGCGCTCGCACGGGAGCGCATCCGGCAATGGCAGAAGTCGGTATGAACGCTCCACAGCAGGATATGTGGAGCAGGTGGCTCTTGAACCGGCGCTTTGGCGGCGACCCGGAACGCATGAAAAAGATGCTCAACTTCCTCTATCCCATCCGGGATCAGGTGCTGAGTCACATCAGTTTGGAAGCTAACCAAATCCTGCTGGATGTGGGTTGTGGGGATGGCCTGATCGCCTTCGGCGCGCTGGAGAAGTTCCAGACGTGCCGTGTGATCTTCAGCGACTTCTCGGAGGATTTGCTCAGTCATTCCCGGACACTGGCGCAAAAGATGAATATCGAGCACCGCTGTGAGTTTCTGCTTGCCTCCGCGGATGATCTTTCCGCGCTCGCGGATCGATCGGTGGATGCGGTGACGACGCGCTCCGTGCTCATTTACGTCTCTGCCAAGCAGCGGGCGTTCGAGGAATTTTATCGGGTCCTCAAGTCCGGCGGACAGTTATCGATCTTCGAGCCCATCAACCGGTTTGCTTTCCCTGAATCGCCCGATCGCTTTGCCGGCTATGATGTAACGCCGGTGATGGACATCGCCCAGAAATTGAAAGACGTCTATCAGCACCTCCAGCCGCCCGATACCGACCCGATGGGCGATTTCGACGAACGCGATCTGGTTGCATTAGCGGAAAAGACTGGCTTCAGCGAGATCCACCTGGAATTACAGATCGAAATCAGACCCTCTGAGAATGGGGATTGGTCAGCGATGATGCGTACAGCCTGGAATCCCAAAATCCCGACCATAGAGGAGGCGATGCAGCAGGCGCTGACACCCGCCGAAACAGGGAGATTCGTCAGCCATTTGCGCCCGCTGGTGGAGACCAAGCAGGGCACGCGGCGCTCAGCCGTCGCTTATTTGTGGGCCGTGAAATAGGAAGGCTTGCCGAATGCCTGAATCAAAAAACAAGGCTCTCGTTCGCCGCTATTATGAAGAAGTTCTCAACCGGGGCCAATTGCATATATTTGATGAACTGGCAGATCCAGAGTTTATCAGTTATACGCCAGACGGTACGGGAATTGATTTCTCTATCTACAAACAGACCATCGCGGGAACATTGGCAGCCATGAGCGATCTGCATGTTACGGTCGAGGATCAAATCGCGGAAGAGGATAAGGTGGTGATACGCTGGAAGGCCACCGGCACGCCGCAAGTCGAGTTTGCCGGGATCAAGCCTGATGGCAAGCTCATAACGGTCACGGCCATCCATATTCACCGCGTGCAAAACGGAAAGCTGATCGAGCACTGGGAAGCGATCAATCGCACGCGGTAAAACAAGACTAAGTCCATTCGTAGAACAAAGAAGAGGTTCTATGCAATACCGAGCACTTGGACGCACCGGCTGGAACGTTTCGACGATCAGCTTTGGCGCATGGGCGATCGGCGGGACGTGGGGAGATGTGAGGGATGAAGAGTCATTTTCGGCGCTGCACCGCGCCCTCGACCTGGGGGTGAATCTCTTTGACACCGCCGATGTATACGGCGATGGCCGCAGTGAGCGGTTGCTGGGGAAACTCCGCCGGGAGCGCAGTGAGTCGTTCTATGTGGCCACAAAGGCCGGGCGCAGACTGGATCCGCACCTCGCGGGTGGATACAACAAGGAAAACTTTACCGCGTTCGTCGAGCGCAGTCTGAAAAATCTTGAAACGGACACGCTTGACCTCCTGCAGTTACACTGTCCGCCCACGCAGGTGTATTACATGCCAGAGGTGTTTCAGGCGCTGGACGAGTTGGTGAAAGACGGGAAGCTCCGCTATTACGGCGTCAGCGTGGAAAAGGTGGAAGAGGCGCTCAAAGCAATCGAATATCCGAATGTGCAGACGGTGCAGATCATTTTCAACATATTCCGGCAGCGCCCGCTGGATCTGTTCTTTAGCGAGGCGCAGCGCCGCGGAGTGGGAATCCTGGCGC
>DASTFG010000329.1:0-3563 GCA_035708785.1 Anaerolineales bacterium | reverse complement strand
GCCCCTCTGATGAGTGATTTACGATTTGCGAATGACGATTAGTGATTGACCGCGATGGCTCTTGTCCAGAGACCATCGTATTTAAAAGCTCATAGGAAACAACATGGATGAGAAGACTTTCAAAACACGGACGAAAAAACTGGCGGTGGCGATTATCCATCAAACCGAAAAACTGCCGAGATCGCGCGCCGCGGATGTGATTGGAAAGCAACTTGTTCGATCGGGGACTTTGATTGGAGCAAACTATCGAGCCGCATGCCGTGCCAAGTCAACTGCCGACATCCTTTCCATGACCATTGCATCCATCAAAACCCTGCGCAATCGTAAATCGTAAATCTGAAATCGTAAGTCGAATGTCTTTCCTCCTTACTCCTCTCCAATACGAATTCATGCAGCGCGGCATGGCCGCCGCGATCCTCGTCGGTATAGTATGCGCGGTCGTTGGCACGTATGTAGTTCTGCGCGGTATGGCCTTTTTTGGCGATGCGCTGGCTCACACCATCCTCCCGGGCATTGCGCTTGGGTATCTCATCACGGGTGGCGCGCGGGAGCCCCTGTTTTGGTGGGCGCTGGGAACTGCCATAGTGGCCGCGCTGGGGATCGGCGCGATCAGCAAGAATTCGGAGATCAAGGAAGATACCGCGATCGGGATTATCTTCGCCGGGATGTTCGCTCTTGGGATCGCGTTGATCTCCACCGTTCGCAGCTACGCGGTGGACTTGAGCCACTTCCTCTTCGGAGACGTACTGAGCGTTTCCGTTCAAAGTCTGTGGCTGATCCTGATCTTCGGCGGGCTCGTCCTCCTGGTCATCTTTGCCTTCTACAAGGAATTCCTGACCATTTCTTTTGACCCCATCCTGGCTGCCACCCTGCGACTGCCAGTCGGCTTGCTCAACAACCTGCTGCTTGGACTCATCGCGGTGACGGTAGCTGTCTCCCTGCAAACGGTAGGTGTGGCATTGATGGTTGCTATGCTCGTCACGCCAGCCGCCACCGCCTACCTGCTCACGCAGCGTCTGCCGCGCATGATGGCGCTTGCCGCGATCTTTGCATCGCTTTCAGGGATTATTGGGCTGTATCTTTCCTATTATCTGAACATTGCCTCCGGCGCTGCGATTGTACTTACGGCCACTTTTTTCTTTATCGTCGCGTTCGGGTGGAAACGAATCAAAGCGACGTAATTTGTTACGGTTGCCTTCCAGGGTAGAATTCTCTATAATAAGACCAAGTCTATCCCTTTTTAGAAATAATTCAGGAGGAAAGCCCCATGTCTAGCACACAACCGATGTCTGCCGAGTCTATTGCCAATCAGCGCGACGCGTTTATCGAGAGATTCCTGCAGTTCGCTTCAGGGACGTTTAGCCTCTTTTCAATTTACATTGGCGACCGGCTGGGACTTTATCGCGCGCTCGCGGAAGATGGTCCTGCCACATCTGCCGAGCTGGCGTCCCGCACCGGGACTCATGAGCGCTATATTCGTGAATGGCTCGAACAACAGACCGTGGCCGGCATCCTCAAGGTGGAAAATGAAAATCACGCCACTGAGTCACGCCGCTTTTTCCTGCCGGCGGGCCATGTGGAACCATTGATCGACTGCAGCAGTTTGAATTACATGGTGCCTCTCGCGCAACTTCTCGTGGGAGCTACACGTCCCTTGCCCGCGGTGCTGGAGGCCTATCGTAGCGGCGGCGGTGTCTCATTTGACGAATATGGAGCGGACCTGCGCGAGGGGCAGGCCGCGATCAACTATCCCGCCTTCTGGCATCAGCTGCCGGAAGAATGGCTGCCGGCCATGCCCGATGTGCACGCTCGTTTGCAGCAGACTGATCCGCCAGCGCGCGTCGCCGATCTCGGCTGCGGGTATGGCTGGTCTAGCCTGGGCATGGCGAGGGGATATCCGAACGTTCGGGTCGACGGCTTTGACCTGGATGCGCCGTCTATCGAACGCGCTCGTGAAAATGCAAAACGGAATCGCCTGGAAGACCGCGCTTACTTTCAGGTCCGGGATGCCAGCGATCCTTCATTGGCCGGGCATTATGACCTGGTGACTGCCTTCGAGGCGCTGCACGACATGAACGATCCGGTCGGCGCACTGCAGACCATGCGCAGGCTTGTGAAAGAGGATGGGACTGTTTTGATCGTAGACGAACGCGTTGGCGATGCCTTCACCGCCACGGGCAATGACGTGGAATGGATGATGTACGGCTGGAGCATCCTGCACTGTCTGCCCGTAGGAATGACCGATGAAAATGCGGCCGGTACCGGAACGGTCATGCGCGCCGACACATTGCGGCAATATGCGAAAGAGGCTGGTTTCAGCAAGGTTGAAGTTCTGCCAATCGAACACTTCTTCTTCAGGTTTTACCGGCTGACACCGTGAAAAGGATTAGCCACACACCGCCCCGGCGGTTCGGTACTGGGAGTCCACGGAGAGTTTTAAGTCTTCCTAAGATGCTCAGTGATCTCTTGGGTTGAGCATAAGATAGCGGTTTGACTGCACAGCGTCCCCGTAACGTAGTGCAGGGGGCAAACCGCGCTACTTTCTCATAATCCCCTGGCGCCAGGCATAGACTGCCGCCTGCGTGCGGTCCACCAGATGTAATTTGCTCAGGATGTTGCTCACATGCCCTTTGATCGTCTTCTCACTCAACACCAGTTTCGACGCCATCTCAGCGTTGGACAATCCCTCCGCGATCAATTTCAGCACTTCTAGTTCGCGCTCGCTCAATTCTGTGAATGGGTTTAACGAGTCTTCACGTCTCCCCTGTAATTCCTTGATCACACGAGCAGCCACGCGCGGATGAAGAACGGCTTCCCCTGCCGCCGCTTTTCGCACCGCGGAGGCTAATTCTTCTGCGCTCAAATCCTTCAAAATATACGATAACGCTCCGGCTTTCAGAGCAGGAAAGATATGTTCGTCTTCGTGATAGGAGGTTAACACCACAACCTGAGAACGCGGGCTGACCTGCTTGACGCGCCGAGTCGCTTCCACCCCATCCATGCTGGGCATGATAAGGTCCATAAGAACAACGTCGGGTACATGTTGTTCGGCCAACTTTATCGCTTCTTCGCCAGACCCCGCCTCCCCCACGACCAGGATGTCCGGTTGTGTAACCAGGAATGCGCGCACACCCTCACGCACCATGGAGTGATCGTCCACCAGTAAGACGGAAATTGACTCAGCCATTAAGACCTCCTCACTATTGCAGTAACACACGTCCCTTGTGACTGGCGACTGGAGAGTTCCAGCGTCCCATGGACTGCTGCGAGCCGTTCCTTCATCGAATCCAGGCCAATGCCTTTCATGATTCGCTCCGGGTCATAGCCAATGCCATTATCTTCAATCGACAACGTCACATGATCGTTTTCAGATTTCAATGTGACCCAAACCTTGTTTGCCTGGCTGTGCCTGGCGACATTCGCGAGCGCCTCCTGCAAAACCCTGAATAATGCCTGCTCGCCATCCGGACTCACGGACACCTCGCCAATATTCAATTCTGTCTGTATATTGTTCTGGCGTGTCCAATCGTTCACATGCACTTTGATGGCTTCAGTCAACGACG
>DASTFG010000328.1:0-4455 GCA_035708785.1 Anaerolineales bacterium | reverse complement strand
CATGACCTCCCCCAGAAACTCATCGAAATACGGGACCGTCCAGCCACCGTGCGTAAAATTGCCGCTGGTATCTTCCGTCGGCCCGCCAGGCGCCTGCATGACGCCATCCAGTGTGACAAACGATAGAACGATAATTTTTCTCATAGAAACTATTCTCCTAAAGCAAGCTCCAGCGCCTGCTCCATCGTCAGCGCGCGGCCGTTCGACCATATTCGATCGAAGTGCGGCGCCTCCAGCTTCCGGCGCAGAAGGTTGATCTGCTCATCGAAATACGTTTGTTCCTCCAAGGTCATTGGCGAATCGACCCTCTCACGGAGGGCGTCTGCCGCCGCGAAGAGCTTCAAGGCGCGTTCATTTCGATCATGTGCCATAGCGAGAAAGCCAAAACATTCCAGTTGGTGCGCCACCGCGCCCAGCTGGCCCACATCGCGAAAACCTATGATACTCTCACGATACCGTTCCAGCGCCTGCTGATAATGGCCGAACTGGCGCTCCAGGTGGGCGAGGTTGCTCTTATTCAGCAGAACGTTGAAGTGCGCGCCGACCTCCTGATAGGCGAGCATTGCCTTCTCGAACAGGTCGCGGGCCTGCTCATACTGGCCACTGTACGCAGCCAGAAAGCCTCGCATTTCATAGGCATTGGCAACATTCCATTCCATACCGGCCTCCCTGGAAAGCCGGATGGCTTGCTCAGTGAGGTCCCAGGCGGTTTGTATATCCCTGTGAAGCCTGGCTGTTACGCGCGCCAGGTTATTGAGGATCCAGTTGCCGATGAAGGCATTCCTGGCGGCCTGTGCCAGCGCCAGGGCTTCTTTCAACGCCGCCTCTGCCTGCACCAGCTTGCCGACAGACTCAAGCGGCATGCTCGCCACGAGCAATGCGGAGGCAAGCCCGGTCTTGTCGTCCATCTGGCGGTATAAGGCAATGGATTGCTGCGCGCAATCGTAAGCCTCCCGCTCTCTCCCCAGGGAAAAATACATGAATGCCAGCGCCCCGAGGGCTTTTGCACGCAGCGGAGGCGAGATGACGGATAGCTTGGATTCCATGGCTTGCATACTATCGCGCAACCAGCGGAAACCTTCGACAGAATAGCCGCCGGAGGCAATCCCAACCACCATGTTCGAGGCGATGCGCAAAGAGCTTTCCGGATCCTTGGCAAGCCCCCATTCGATGGCGGTCCTCAGGTTCTCCTGCTCTGATTCAGAGCGGGACACCCAGAGCCTCCTTGCCGGTCCCTGCAATCCCCTTTCGACCTCTTCGGAAAGCTGCACGTAGTAGGCGAGGTGGCGGTCGCGGATCGCTTCGACTTCCCCTGTCTCGAAAAAGCGTTCCCGCGAGTATTGCCGGATGGTCTCCAGGCGGTGGTATCGGATCTCGCCGCCCGATTCGTCGCTGAGGGCAAGCGATTTGTCTACCAGCCGGGCCATCAAATCCAGGATATCCGGCCCGTCCCTGCCCTCCCCACAGACGAATTCCGCTGCTTCCAGCGTCCAGCCGCCGGTGAAGACGGCTAAGCGGCGAAATAACGTTTTCTCCGGGTCGGAAAGCAAACTGTAACTCCAGTCAATCAACGCGCGCAGGGTTTGCTGGCGCGGCAGAGCAGTGCGCGCCCCACCCGTCAGGAGACGGAAGCGGTCGTCGAGCCGGGAGGCGATCTGCTCGGGTGACAACACCTTCACCCGTGCTGCGGCCAGCTCAATGGCTAAAGGAATCCCATCCAGGCGAGAGCAGATCTGGGCGACGAAGGGAGTATTCTCCTTCGTCAATCTGAAATCGGGTTTCGCCGCGGTCCCGCGTTCTACGAAGAGGCGGATGGAATCGATCTCCAAAGGATTTTCGAGATGCAGCAGATCGGCAGGCGCAGGCGTCCTGAGGGACGGTACACGGTAGGGTACCTCTCCTGGAACGCCTAGAGCTTCACGGCTGCTGGCCAGGATTTTCAGCTTCGGACATGTCTGCAATAAGATCTCGCTCACCCGGGCGCAGGCTTCGATAAGATGTTCGCAGTTGTCGAGAAGCAGCAGGGCGGCTTTCGGGCGCAGGTAATCCTGGAGAATCTGGAGCGGAGTGCGATGAGAATCTTCAACGAGCCTGAAGACAGAGAACAGCGTTTGCGTGACGAGCGCAGGATCGGCAAGCGGAGCGAGCTCTACAAACCAGACACCGCCGGAAAACAGGCTCAGCAGCTCTGTGGCCACTTGCAAGCCCAGGCGGGTCTTTCCCGCGCCGCCTGAGCCTGTCAGCGTGACCATCCGATGTTCTGCGATCAGCGTTTTTAGTTCATGGATCTCTCTTTCGCGTCCAATGAAGGAGGTCAGTTGAGTAGGAAGATTATCGTTGTACGCCTCCAGGGTCTTGAGCGGAGGAAATTCGGACGGCAGGTCGGTCACCGTCAATTGATAGAGCTGCTCCGGCTGGAGGATATCCTTTAAGTGGCACTCCCCCATATCCACCAGCTGTGCGTGCGGTGGAAGCTTGTCACGCGTCAGGTCATGTGCAGTCCGTGAGAGCAGGACTTGCCCGCCGTGCCCGGCCGCCATGATACGCTGGGTCAGCGCCAGCGTTGTATAACCCGAATAACGGACTTCATTCGACAGGAGCTCCGCTTGTGCTGCGCCCGTATGAATTCCCATTCGCACTTTGATCGGTGCGGGGAACCAGGGCTCCCGATACAGGGATCTCTGGGCCTCCAACGCCGCACACAGCGCGTCACCGGCGGAATGGAAGGCGGCAGAAAAAGAATCACCGATCATTCGAAAAACAAGTCCGCGGTTGGCTGCGATGGCCTGGCTGACGATCTCGTTATGCCGCGCCAAGAGAGCAGGCATGGCATCGGGGTATTGCTGCGAAAGCCTGGTGCTGCCTTCGATATCGGTAAAAAGAAAAGTAACCGTTCCTGTGGGAGAGACTGTTGTCACTGCAATACGAATAACGTATATTATGACATAAATAGTCCTCACTGCAAATACAGTGATGCATGAGAGGTTCCCTGTTTGAGCAGCGCAATACAGTCAGGAAAGTTGCCACGGCCGGCAATTTTCAGCGACTCTGCCACTCGCTTCAGCGTAGCAGCCACAGGCTGGAGAAAATCAACAGGACGACGATGATCCATTCGAACGCCGCCGGGCTGACGCGCGTGAGCGTCATCCGGGCGACCCAGAGACCGATGGGAATAAAAGGGAACACCCACCACAATGAAAACAGCAGCGGCAGGTCCAGGACACCTGTATATAAAAAGCCTGGCACTTTGATGAGGTTGAGCAACGCGAAATAAATGGCCGACGTGGCGATAAACGGTCGCGCCGTTAACTTCTGTAATAACAGGTACGAGCTCAAGGCCGGACCGCCGTTATTGAACATCCCGGAGGCGATCCCCGCCAGTAAGCCTGCCGCCGGAGCATGCCAGGGTCTCGGCGCATAGCGCATCGCCTGGATCCGGTCGCTGATAAACCGGTAAGACACCAGCACCAATACAAAGATTCCCAGAATGATGCGCAAGCCATCCGGTGGCAGCCATGCAAGCAGGAACGTCCCTGCGAGGGCACCCAGGATTCCGGCTGGCAGCGTCCGCCTGACCAGGTCAAAGTCCCATTCTTTCCAGTACATGTAGACGGCAAACGCGTCGCCGACCATGAGCATTGGCAAGAGCACGCCAACCGCCATGGCCACCGGGAGCACCAGTGCTAGAATAGGAGTTAGCAATGCCCCCAGGCCGCCAAAGCCACCCTTTGCGAAGCCGATCATAAAGCCGAGGACCGCGATGACGACGGCCCCATACGCGGAATTTTGATCAGCAACTGGCATGGCATGAAAAGGTGACAGTCACCGAACTCCCCTGCGTGCGTTTAGGCATCTGCCGAAAGGTGACTGTCACCCATCAAATCTATCGGCGGCTGGCATGAGGGTTTATAACGTTTCCAGCGGCGGGCGGTTGCCGTATGTCACCGGAGGGGCCCCGGTAGGAGTCGCCCACCGCACCGCGTTGGCAATCACCTGTAACACTTCCTTTTGGAAATAGGTCGGGTACGTCTCATGGCCCGGCCGGAAGTAAAAAATCTTCCCCAGGCCGCGCTGGTAACAACAACCGCTCCGAAAGACTTCCCCGCCCTGGAACCAGCTCAGGAACACTAATGTATCCGGCGCAGGGATATCGAACCGTTCGCCGTACATCTCTTCGCGCGGGATTTCAAAGTAGGGTCCCAGCCCGGCGGCAATCGGATGACCCGGTTCGACCACCCAGATGCGTTCGCGTTCATCGGCCTCGCGCCAGATGAGATTGCACGTGGTGCCCATCAGGCGCTGAAAGATCTTTGAGAAATGCCCGGAGTGCAGGACGATCAACCCCATGCCATCCAGCACCCGTCCTTGAACACGAGCGACGATCTCATCGCTCACTTCGCCATGCGCCATATGTCCCCACCAGGTCAACACATCGGTGTCGGCCAGCACTGCGTC
>DASTFG010000327.1:0-5113 GCA_035708785.1 Anaerolineales bacterium | reverse complement strand
AATAAAACGACCCGTTCTCGTGATTTTTTGCCTTTGCGTGCCACCACATTGCCTCCGTATGATGGCATTCTTTCCGCATCGATCTTCAACGACACTTGCCAGGCACGAAATTCTGCTAATCTGATTCCCGCTTCCTCAGTTATATAAACGGATGGGATGTCAAAATCGCCATCTTCAAAAACAGGGAACGGGTACAGTGCCCCGGCCATTTCTGGATTGCGCGTGGTAGCAGTGATAATCGCGAGTGGTTTCTTGCTTTCGAGTAGAAGAATGATCTTCTGCTGTACTTCTACTCGAAAGAAGGGAAAGTTCCTGGGTAAGAATTGTTCCTTTGTGAGTTCATCGCGCATCAATAGTATTTTGCCTGAGATATCCAAAGTTTCCAGTTCTGCCACCGAAGAAGCAACGGCAAGTGGAGCCTGGACATTCGCCCCTAGCGAGTAGGGACTGACTTGTGCATCGAATGAAGTGCCGTTTGCACTGAGATTTGCACCCTTCGATTGCCAATCTATACATTGGAACTCGGTACATTCTGCATCAAACCCAAAGGACTTAATCGTCTCTATGAAAAAGGCGATCGCGAATAGATTACCTTCACTCCCGACCCTGCGATTTGGGATTTGATTGCATAGTATTTCAAGATATTTTTTTGCTTTCTCTGCAGGACAGCCCATGTCCATATTCATTCCTTGATCTGCAAGAAGCGCGTGTTCTATTGGAAACAGACTTCCTTATTTGGTGTCCTCTATGCAGGCACTTTTTGCGCGGCTTCAAACCCTCTCCTCAACGCTTCATAATTCATTGGCAGGAGATGCTTGTGCCGCTCAGGCAAATGACCCTCCAGCGCGTGCTCCACATCCTTAATTGTGATTTCAGGCAGTACCGTCAATAGCGCTCCGACCGCGACCATATTTAATAGTCTTTTATTGCCGATCTCCTCCGCAATCTCGTTGCATGGCACGAAGATAACGCGAATGTCGTCGCGCCTCGCCTCGCGGTCCACCATGGATTGGTTCACGATCAACGTCCCACCCGGAGCGAGTAGTTCTTCATATTTATCGAAAGACGGCAAATTCAGAGCAATCGCCAGGGGCGGATTCTTCACCAGTGGGGAGCCGATCTCGTCATCTGCAATGATGACCGTGCAGTTGGCTGTGCCGCCGCGCATCTCAGGGCCATACGAAGGGATCCAGGTCACTTCCTTGCCGGCGTCCATCGCGGCGTAAGCCAGCACTTGTCCGCCGAACAGGACGCCCTGCCCTCCAAACCCGGCGATGATGGTTTCTTTTTGCATATTTGCTCACTCCGTTCGCAGGATGGTTAATGGAGGATGGCATTCATGGTCCATTAACCATGCTTTATTAGAGCTTGATCTGCCCCACGCCTGCCCCGACCTTGTAATCGCCAAGCGGAAAAGCAGGCACCATGTGTTCTTCCACAAACTTCAACGATTCGACGGGCGTCATCCCCCAGTTGGTGGGACAGGTCGAAAGCAGCTCGACCATTGAGAAGCCGAGGCCGCGCGCCTGTGTTTCGAACGCCAGCCGGATCGCTTTCTTGGCCAGCCGGATATTCTTTGGATCGTGCAAGGAACGCCGCACAACATATCCGACCCCATCGAGTGTGGCCAGCATCTCCGCCATGCGGATCGGGAAGCCCTGGGTCTCCACATCGCGCCCGTTGGGCGAGGAGGTCGTCTTCATGCCGGGCAGGGTCGTCGGAGCCATCTGTCCGCCAGTCATGCCGTAGTTGGCGTTGTTGATGAAGATCACGGTCAGGTTCTCGCCGCGCGCCGCGGCATGGACGATCTCGCCCATGCCGATCGACGCCAGGTCGCCATCCCCTTGGTAAGTGAACACGATCCGGTCGGGCAGCACGCGTTTGATGCCGGTTGCCATGGCGGGCGCGCGCCCGTGTGGGGCCTCGACAAAATCGGTATCGAAGTAATTGTAGGCGAACACTGCGCATCCTACAGGTGCCACGCCAATCGTTCTATCGATCACGTTCATCTCTTCCAGAACCTCGGCTACGAGCCTGTGGGCAACGCCATGGGTACAGCCGGGGCAGTAATGCGTGGGTGTTTCTGTGAAGCCCGTGGGCCTTTGGAAAACAAGATTATTTATTGTCGACGTAACCATGTTCTCACCTTTAATTCTGAGCCGTCATGCGCTCGAACCAATCTGCCCGCGGATCCGCGCCAATGGACAGGGGGCCTGCGGCGACGCGCTGGATCTCCTGAAGGATCTCGTCCGGGAGCGGAACCACGCCGCCCATACGGCCGTAGAACTCGATCGGGGCGCGTCCCTTTACCGCCAGGCGGACGTCCTCCAGCATCTGGCCCGAGTTCATCTCGGTGACCAGGAATCCACTCACGCGCTCCGCAAGCTGGTCGATGACCTCGACCGGGAACGGGCTGACGGTGACCGGCCGCAGCAGACCGACTCTGATCCCCTGCTCGCGCGCGGTCCGCACGGCGGACAGCGCCACGCGTCCCGCGGTCCCGAAGCCGACGATGACAAACTCCGCGTCGTCGAGGAAATATTCCTTATAACGGACTTCGTTCTGCCGGATGGCTTTCCAGCGCGATAAAAGCCTGAGATTGGTTTTCTCCTCCTCAACGGGATCGAGATAGATGGAAGTCAAGATGCGGCGCTCGCGCTTTCCCATCCTGCCGTCGGTTGCCCATACCCAGTTGGCCCGCTGGACCGGCCTCATCTCGGGCATCCGCGCCGGCTCCATCATCTGGCCGACGCAGCCATCCAGGATGACCATACAGATCGTGCGGTATTGTTCTGCGAGATCGAACGAGAGGACTGTCAGATCGATCGCTTCCTGGACTGATGCCGGCGCAAGCACGATGGGCTGGTAGTCGCCGTGCCCGCCGCCGTGAACCGCCTGGTTGTAATCGCCCTGGGACGGGGCGATGTTGCCGAGACCCGGCCCGCCGCGCATGACGTTGACGAGCACCGCGGGAACCTCGGTCCCGGCGATGTACGACAGGCCTTCCATCATGAGGCTCACGCCCGGGCTCGAAGAGGTTGACATGACGCGCACACCTGCACAGGCCGCGCCGTAGACCATGTTGATCGCGCCCAGCTCCGATTCCGCCTGCACGAACGTGCGCCCCAGTTCAGGCATCCGTTTGGATAGATATTCGAGGATCTCTGTCTGAGGAGTGATCGGGTAGCCGAAGTAAGCCTCCAGCCCGGCGCGGACCGCAGCTTCGGCGATGGCTTCGTTACCTTTCCATAATTCACGTGTCATAAAAACTCCAGGTTTGCCACGGAGTCACAGAGATTCTTGACAATTTTGCTCTGTGTCTCTGTGGCATAAAACTCATGCCTCGGCAGACGCGACAGCCTTTGTGATTTCACGATAGACCGTGATCGCCGCGTCCGGGCAGACCAGCCCACAAATAGCACACCCCGTGCATCCGTCTTTGAAGATGTGCGCGGGGTGGTAGCCTTTGGGTGTCAGTCTCGTTATGTCGAGCTCCATCACGTCTTGCGGACATGCGCTGATGCAAAGCTCACATCCTTTGCAGTAGGTATCGCTGACCTCAATCCATCCTTTTGCAGGCATCGATTCTCCTTAGCTAAGAAAACCCATTATTAAGCAGATAACTTTCATCCTGATTATGACTTTTTCGCTTCTCTTCGAGAAGTGCCAAGCGTCATAAACGGCGGTGTACAAATATCCTTGCTTTTGTGGTCGGTAAGATTGACTACCGGCGGTTATAGAATTCGACGTGCCAGCGCCATTCGCTGCCATCCTCAGCATTCCACCAGCTGATCAGTTTTCCCACTTCTCCGCCCGGTAAGATGACTACCTGTCCGATCTGGCTTTCACCGGGCCATAAGTCCTCGCGCTCGATATGGTCTCCCCGGACACTCAAACGAGCCATAGGGCGATCAGCCGTTTGAGCCAGATCTTGGGTATACGCCAGACGCTCGCCGTTCTCGCTTCTTACCTCAACTGTTAATAGGGGTGGCGGGGCATGACTCATCTCATCATTAAGACCTTCTTATCTCAATGAGCCCTCATAGGTTGCCAAATACACATTTGTGCCACCTGTTGTAGAACTGACGAAATCGAAGTACAGGTAATAAGTCTCTTCTACATAAAGCAGGGTGGCGAGAAATGCCTGTGACCATTGCGGATGATCTTCGGTGGAGAGGACGGGATTTAAATCGCTCTTTGTCCACGCAATACCATCCGGACTTGTCGCCGCCCCAAATGAGAATCCACCGGGCGAGAATTTTCCCGAGCCGGAGGTTGCCAGATAGATCATCTCAAAGCTACTAGATGTCTCGATGACATTCGGATCGATGACTCTTTTCGCATCCCAACCATCATCGCTGACCGTGAGAACAGGATCGCTCTCCGCAAAGGCGGGGTCGTCTGTAGCCGGGTCGTTGTATTTCGTCCATTGAACCCCATCGGATGAAGTTGCCATACCGATCATAGAGGTTCTCCCGCTTCCCAGGGCATCGTAGTACCTAAGGTAGCCGTCGCCTGTTTTAAGTACATTTGGGCCGCTGACCTGGATATCATCCCAAGCGCCGCCCGGACCGGGGTTGAGTACAGGGTCGGGATCGATTGTCCATGGCCCCGTTGCCGCGGGAGCCCTGGCACGTCCAATCTCGCCAGGGCCGATGAAACTATTGCCGCTCAATGTATAGAAATACAATATCCAGGTCCCATCCGGCTCCACCAATGCACTCGTGACGAATAAGTTCGAGCCCGGGAAATTCGTATCGCGCAACGCGGTTGCACTAAGCACGGGCTCATTGGTCTGGCGAGTCCAATGGTAACCATCTGTCGATGTCGCGTAGCCTACACCGACCGGGGCAGGAAAGCCGTTGATGCCGTTAAAAAACATGTGGAACATGCCATCGTGGTAGACCATCCCGCCGGGGTCGATAAACTGGTTATCCCACCTGGGATTGTTGCTGCGCTGCAAGACAGGGTTTCCCTCATAAAAGTGGAAGAAGGATTTATCCAGCTGATCTGTCGGAATGGCATTGGGCAGGTGAGTAGGTGTCGGGGTGTCGGCAGGCTTGGTCGGGTTCGGCGTCGGAGAGGCAGCCGGTTCGGATGTCTGCGTTGGGCT
>DASTFG010000326.1:0-5534 GCA_035708785.1 Anaerolineales bacterium | reverse complement strand
ATAGGCTTTGAACTCCGCCTTCCCCATCAGCTGACTCACCTTCGTGATCGCCGCCGTCAAGGTCGTCTTCCCATGATCAATGTGCCCCATCGTCCCTACGTTCAGATGCGGCTTGCTCCTGTCATACTTCGCCTTCGCCATGTCTCTTTCTCCTTTTTAGACACAGATCTTTTCAGCAACTGAGCCCACAACGGGATTCGAACCCGTGACCTCACCCTTACCAAGGGTGTGCTCTACCGACTGAGCTATGTGGGCACTGCGCGTGCTGCCGAGACGATCTCGGTAGTGGGCGGTGAAGGATTCGAACCTCCGAAGTCTTCTGACAACTGATTTACAGTCAGTCCCCTTTGGCCACTTGGGTAACCGCCCGGGTGTAATATTTGATTTTGCCGCTAACTTTCAAGAAGAGGTCAGCGACCATCCTTGTAGAGCCGACGACGAGAATCGAACTCGTAACCGCCCGCTTACAAGGCGGGTGCTCTGCCGATTGAGCTACGTCGGCAAGTGGGAAGAACACCCACACCTGCGGCCCGCTGGACCGGATCTTCGACACACTCCCGCCTAGAGCATGCGGGACGCTTCACGCATTTAAGCAGGAGGATTATACCAAAGCCATACTTAAAGGGGAAGTCAATGATGGCGCGTACTCGCGCCACAGGCAATTAAATTGCTCCCTGCGCGGAGCCCTTGCAAGAACACCAAGGACTATAGGGAGCACGGACGTTAGTTTAGCAGGATTTTGCTCGGACGTCAAGAAAAATGAAAAAAATGAATAATTTACAGGATTCCGAATTGCCTCTTGACATCGCCTGGGTTAAGTTGTATATTAGAACAAACGTTCTAAACAGGTGCAGAATGACGAATATTAACCGTTACTCCCTCATGATGGAAGCGTTGGCTGAGCTTAAACCGGAAACAGAAGCAGCGCGCCCGGTCAAACCTGTGCCTGCTTTGCCGCCGTTGAGTGAGGTCCTCTTCCAATTTGGGCCTATGCCTCCCGAAGCTTTATTTCTGGGCGTTGCCTCAGACGGGCTTCCTGTTCTATTGAATTTGCACGATCCGATCCCAGGGCCATTACTGATCATGGGGGATGCTGGCACCGGAAAGACAAACATGCTTCGAATTATCTGCCAAGCTGCGGGCAAAATGCATCAGCCGCAGGACCTGCAATTCGGCGTACTGACCAGCCATCCCGACGAATGGAACGTAATCGAAGACATCCCGAACAACGTAGGTGTCTTCCCCCTCTATCATGAATCGGTGGAAGATTTCATTCTTTCGCTTGCCTCCTGGGCGCATGACAATAAAACCAGCCGCCAGTCGGTCTTGCTTTTGCTGGATGATCTGGAGGCCGCATCGAATCTTAATTTCGACGCGCGCCAGAATTTGCGCTGGCTGCTGTTTCGCGGACCTGCCCGCCGCGTCTGGCCGATCGTCACCCTCAATCCCCGCCGGATGGAAAACATCCTGCCCTGGCTGGACGCATTTCGCACTCGCATCTTTGGGAATATAGAAAACCCCCATCACATTCACCAGCTCCAGGCGCAAGGCGCTGAACTGGAATCGCTCAACAGCGGATCGCACTTCACACTACGAGAAGGAGAAAACTGGCTTCGTTTTTGGATACCAACCATAGATTAATACAAAGCATAAATGATTAGACAAGGAGTTGAATATGCACACTGGCATGCTTTGGTTCGATAATTCTCAAACAACACTTAACGTCAAGATCCAAAAAGCTGTGGATTACTACCATAAAAAATATGGCCGCACTCCCGATCTATGTCTGGTTCATCCCAGCATGCTTGAAAAGGATCAATCTCAACTGGAGATCAGCAAGCTGACTGTCCGTCCCTACCGGCCTGTTCTGCCAGGTCACATTTGGATTGGCATTGAGGACAAAAATTAAGTCGAGTCCATGTCCCTTGCAAACCTCCCGCAGCACAACCTGCGGGAGGACTCTTTTAACCGATTGCCACCACAAACGCCACAGAGTGACTCTGGCTGTGGCTGATGCTCACAGACCAGGTTGTTAATCCAAGTTCTCTTGCCTTGCTCTCCGCCGCGCCGTGCAAGGTCAAGACCGGTGCATTCTGATCATCCCCCAGGATCTCGATCTCTTTCCAGGTCACCTCGCCGATCCCGCAGCCCAGAGCCTTGCTTACTGCTTCTTTTGCAGCATAACGGCCCGCGAGCGACTCTGCACGTTTGCCGGATTGCTCCAGCTCAGCGGATGTATAGATCCGCTCAAGGTAATGCTTGCCGTGCCGCGAAATCATTTCTTGGATACGGGCGATCTCAATTAAGTCAACGCCGGTTGCAAGCTTCATATGGTCTCTTCGCACCGTCATGGTCCTGCGATTGCAATGACCAGCTTATCGGTGTCAATGAACTTCCGGCCCGTATTCAACACATCGTCACGGCTCACTTCGTCGACAAGACCTTCATAACGGTGGTAGTAATCCAATCCCAGGTTATGCCGCTCGATGTTCAATAACGCGTTCGCTACGCCCCCATTCGACTCAAGTGAAATCGGCAGGCGCCCGATGAAATTTGCCTTGGAATCAGCGAGTTCGTCTGCCGTTACACCTTCCTGTACAAACCTTTTCAGCTCATCCACGATCAACCCTGCCGCTCTCGTGACATTCTGCGGATTCACACCCGCGTTCACCTCCCACGAACCTGGTCCGAGGCCCGCGCTCAAACTTGAATATGCATAATACGCCAGACCCGATTTTTCGCGGACAACATCGCCGATGCGTCCCATCATGCCAAACTGCCCCAGAATGTTATTCCCGAGCGAAGCAGACATGAACTCAGGATCACGGCGCATTGGCCCGTTCGTGCCCACAATAAGATCAGATTGTGACTTGCCCGCGATCCGGTGATGCTTACGGACGGTCTTTTTCAGCGGCTTCAGCGCGGGAAGTGCGGGCGCCTCTTTCTGATCCTTGACCTGCCAGCCACCCAAAGCGCGTTTTACCTGCCTAACGGCCTCTTCCGGTTCGACCGCACCGACAATCGCGATGACGAAGCCGCGCGGACCATAATACTGGCGATGGAACTTTACCAGGTCCGAACGTGTAATGCTGCGGATCGTCTCAGGATAGCCATCGTCGGGCCGGCTATACGGGTGACCCTTGAACAGGATCTGATCAAACACCATCGAAGCCATATCTGATGTATCCTGCGCGCGGATTGCAAGGCCGGTCAGGAGCTGCGCCCGTAATTTCTCCATCTCCGCTTTAGGAAACGTGGGTCTGAGCAGGGCTTCAGACAAAAGCTTGAGCAGGAGCGGCAAGTCCTCCGCCAGCGAACGTCCGCTGAACCCCGATTTACTGATCCCGGTGTTCAATCCCAGGCTCGCGCCCACGGCTTCGAGCTCATGATAAATCTCGTCGAACGTGTAATTTTGCGTACCGCGTAATAATATGGAAGTAACAAAATCTGCCAGGCCAAGTTTCTCATCCGGGTCAAGCAGCGCGCCGGCATCGAAATACCCGCTCATCACCACCGATGGGCTATTGAAGTTTGGCCGTGTAAGGACGACAATTCCATTCGGAAGAACTTCACGATAAATGTCGTCCGGACCCGGAAGGGCTAAGCGATGTCCAGCCATGTTATCCCTTTCGATCCACCGGGATATATGTACCCACGACGCGATTCTGTGATCTCAAATATTGATTCGCGACGCGCTGAATATCCTTTACGGTGACAGCAGAAAGTTTATCCAGATACGTCTGGAACCAGCTGTAGTCCGCAAACATTTCGGCATACCCCAGCCAGAACCCCTGGTTAGTTATATTCTCGCTTCCATAGGCGAACAACGCGCGGGCCTGCTTGATGGCACGTCGAATTTCCTCCTTCGACACCTTTTCCTCTTTCACGCGTTTGATTTCCCGGTCCAGTGCTGCAAGTGCCTCTTCCGGCCTGCGCTTGGGATGGACCGTCATCGTGATCGTATAGAGGAACGGATCGATCGTCGCCTGCGCGCCGCCGTGCACACTGACCGCAAGCTCTTTATCCACGAGCGCGCGGTACAGGCGTGAGGTCTTGTTCGAGATGCCTCCGCTGAACATATTCAGGTTGCTCGGGCCCGCCAGTAAACTGTCGAGTACGCTTAACGGAAAGAAATCAGGATGGGAAGCGGCCGGGAAACGGTAACAGACCTGGACGTAGGTCGTTTCGCCAGGACCCTCGACAGACAGCCTAACCTCCCCCTTCTGAGGCGGCTCTTCACGCGTCAGCCGCGCCGGTTCCCTTCCCGCAGGAACCGCTCCAAACAGCTCTTCGATCCTCGCTAGCATAGGTGGTGTTTCGAAGTCGCCTGCCAACGCCATGACCGCATTGTTGGGAACGTAAAAGGCGCGGTAGTGAGCATAAAGATCATCGCGCGAGATGGTACGAAGATCTGCCATATCGCCGATGACTTCGTGATGGTAGGGATGCACCCTGAACGCAGTCTGCTGGATGGCCTCACCCAGGCGAAAAAGCGGTTCGTTCTCGTTGCCCTCCCGTTCGGAGATGATCACGGTTCGCTCCGAAGCCACCTCATCCGGATCGAAACGACTGTTCAACATACGGTCTGATTCCAGGCGCAGCGCCAGATCGATTTTATCGGCAGGCATGGTCTCGAAGTAGGCAGTCCAATCCAGGTAGGTAAACGCATTCCACGTTCCGCCCTCGCGCGAGATGGATCTATCGAGAATATTCGCCGGGAACTGATCTGTGCCTTTGAATTGCATGTGTTCGACCCAGTGTGAAATTCCCGTCTGCCCCTGGATCTCATCGCGCGAGCCGACGCGGTACCATACCCAGGATGAAACGATCGGCGCGGTGTGAATTTCCTTGAGCAGGACCTTCAGTCCGTTGGAAAGTGTAGTCTGCGTAAGGCTACTGGTCATGGAGTGACAGGCTCCGTGGAAACCCGAGAACAAACTTGTGTACCGTTCACCCGCGCCTCCGGTTCGACAAGGCAGTACCAGGGTCCCACAACCTGCTGCAAGCCAACAAACGGCTCGTGCAACTCGGTCTGGTTGAGCGGAATGTTCACGGGCACGTCCAGGTGGACGGGGATGCTGTCCTGCACGGCCAGCGGGAAATCAAGGCTGACCGTGAGCGGGGTATCGGCAGGCAGCGTCACCACGGCATTCGCATTGATACTCATCGAAGGTGTGGTGATCCGCACGTGGGCGTTCGGAATGACAGCCGTCTCCGCCAGCCTGATCTGCGTCGTGGCCTGGACGGGCACGACAATATCCAGGGGAACATTCGCATCGACGGGGATATTGGTGGAAATGGTCGCTTGATCCATCTTGACAAAATTCGTATAGAGCCCACCGAGTAATTTGGTGACCTGGTCATCGGCGGTATTCTGGATGGCACCGAGCATTTGATACATAAGCAACAGGATGACAATCAAGATAATATTGACCGTAAGGGAAATCACGCTGGCAATCGTCCAAAAAGCAGGCAAAAATTTGAAAGGCCATTTCCTGGGCTCAGGCTCGTTCACATACACCGGCACAGGAGGC
>DASTFG010000325.1:0-3865 GCA_035708785.1 Anaerolineales bacterium | reverse complement strand
GGTCGCACCTACAAATCCACTGCCCACAATTCCGGTTTTCATCAAATCTCCTGTTTCACTACAAGTAAGAATCCAGGGCAGAGTTAAGACCTACTCCGTCCGCGATGCCCATGCATCGATCTCGACCTTATAGATGGGACTGGCGAGAGCCGCGACGTATATCAGCGTGCTGCAGGGTTGGTGTCCCTGCAGTTTGGATAACACCAGCGCGCGCCGCTTCGCGGTATCGATCTCACCCACCAAATAATAGGTCAATTTGACGACATCCTTCACATCCATATTCGCCACCTGAAGGTTGCGAAGGATGTTCTCGAAGGCGACATCCATCTGCTCAAGCGGGTCATCCGGTACGGAGTCATCGGGCCTCATCCCGACCTGTCCGGACAGGATCAGCATGCGCTCATTGCCTTTAATTTCAATTTGATGAGAATAAGAACCAAGAGGTTTGTGAACATCTGGAGGGTTGCGAAATTCCTTCATCTCTTTACTCCTTCCACTGGATTAGATCTGTGCCATGACACAGGAAATATTATCTTCCTCGCCCCGCACCAGCGCGGAATGGATGACTTTCTCCACCTTTGATTCAAGGGGCAGGGCAGAGTTGAGGATCACGGTTACTCCCTCTACTACAGAGGCTTCGGGCTTCCGATCCGAACCCGTTAAACCATCCGTGCATAAAAAGAGCATGTCGCCCGATTCCAATTTCTCTATGCCGCTTTCCAGCCCGGTGGCAACACCGAGGTAACGCGCCTCCTCACGTAAGAAGCGAATGGAGATATCCTTCGACCTCGCACTCTCGGATAGCTTCGATAAGAACCCGAGCCAGTACGGCTGGAGAGTATTGAGCTGTTTCAATTGGCGTCCCCTCAAGATATATAAAAACGAATCACCAAAGCTCCCCCAATATAAGTACTTCCCCTGGATCGTTTCTTTGGTATGGCACACGACCAGAGTTGTTTCAGAAGAAGGTGCCCCCGGCGCAGACATCGCCATGTCAAACAAGGCGCTATTGACCTGTTCGTAGAGGGCAAACAGACGTGCCCTCGTTTCACTATCTCTGGACGCACGAGCACCAGAACGAAGCAAATCCACAGCCCTGGCAACCGCGATCTCGCTGGCATAATACCCCCAATGCCCATCTGCAATCGCCAGAACGAATTCCATCTCCAGAACCGCCGCGCCGATGGCGTCTTCGTTTGGTTTTGAGTTCACACCTACACTGGTGCCCATAGAAATGTTGACGTGATCCAGTGTTTGCAGATGGATTTTCCCTTTCGCTTCATGATCCCGCCCTAAGACTGTTACCTTCCGCGCATTTTCCATAAAATTCCTCATATCATACCGCAGAATTCCGTTCCCCATTGTTGGCAGTCGAGCATAAACTGGCCGGGGAATTCCTACAGGAGGATCACCATGGTCATCAAAGTTTCGGTTTACATTACCTCCATCCCGATTCTGATCGGCGAAGGCCTGCCGCTGTTTGGTCCCCTGGACAAGGATGTCAAGCTGGAACTGCTGGCGTCCAAAGCGTCAAGAATGGATTTGTGCAGAGCAAGTACCGGATCCAGAAGGCTTGAAAATCGGGTGAACGTCCTGTCAAATGATCTCGTAAGATAATAAGACCTCCAAGGTTTCCTTGGAGGTCCTCATTTCTCCAGACGGATGATTTCATTCCCCGGTCGGTACCCAGATATTCTTGACCTGCGTCGCTTCGTGCAGGAACTCGTGACCTTCCCCCTGCTCGCGGCTCATCCAATCCCGCGGCAGGCCATAGCCCACCCACGTCCGCTTCACATTGGCGGCAGACTCTTTCTCTACGTGATAGCTGCCCTCGGCAGAGCCGAAGTACCAGATCGAGTCGACGTCTTCGTGCTGCACCAGCGTTTTGATCAGATGCTCACGATCACCGGTAACGATGTTGACCACACCCCCCGGTACATCGGAGGTATCGAGCACCTGGTAGAAATCCGTCGCCGAGAGGGGGTATTGCTGGCTCGGGATCATCACGACCGTGTTGCCCCGCGCAATGGCCGGAGCCATCAGCGAGATGAAGCCCAGCAACGGGTATTCATCGGGGCAGGCGATACCGATCACACCGACCGGCTCGTTGACCGCGACCGTAATCCCGCGCAGGGTCGTCTCTTGAACGTTCCCCCCATATTTATCCGCCCAGGCCGCGTACGTGAAAAGCCGTTCGACAGCCGCGTCCACCTCGGCCTGCGCGGACTCCTCGGAACGTCCGGTCATTTCCACAAGGCGGCGCACAAATTCCTCGTTGCGCGCATCCAGGTTCTCGGCGATGAAATACAGAATCTGCGAGCGGTTGTATCCATGCCGCATGGCCCAGCCGGGCTTGGACAGGTGTGCGGCGTGCGCAGCCTCGACCGCGTCGCGGATATCCTTGCGGTTGCCGTCGCCGACTTGCCCGATGACTTCACCATCCGGGTTTAATACAGACATCGTGTAATGCCCATCCGGGCGTACCTGCTTACCGCCGATGTACATCTTGGGCGTACGGTCGACTCGGGGTCGATTGTTCCCATTGGTCCGCGGACCTGACGACATGGCTGGGCGTGCAGGCACGTGCTCACCCCAGGTGGATTTCTTGCCATCCGCCGGCACCTTAAATCCAGTTCGCGGGCGCTCCATCCACTTTGGACGGACATATTCGAACAAGCCTTCCGCGCCGCCTTCGCGGCCAAAACCCGATTCGCGGTAACCGCCAAAGCCGGAAGCCGCGTCGAATTGATTCGTGCAGTTGACCCATACCGAACCCGCTTTGATCTTGCTCGCCACATCCAGCGCCAGGTTGATATTGTCACTCCAAACACTGGCCGCAAGCCCGTAGCGCGTGTTATTTGCCAGCTCGATCGCTTCTTTCGGCATGCGGAAAGTTAACGAGACCAGAACAGGGCCGAAGATTTCTTCCTGCACGGCAGACGCGGCGGGGTCGAGTCCCGAAAGAAGGGTAGGCCGGTAGAAGAGCCCCTTCTCCGGAAGTTTGATATCCGGCTGGAACAGCTCCGCACCCTCGCTGAGGCCGGTCTTCACCCATTGATCCACCGTTTCCCATTGAGACTTGTCGACGATCGCGCCCATATCAATCGCTTTATCGAGCGGGTCGCCCACCCGCAGGTTCTGCATGCGCGCCTTCAGCTTGCGGGTGAATCTGGGGGCGATGTTCTCCTGGACGATCAGCCTTGACCCCGCACAGCAGACCTGTCCCTGGTTGAACCAGATGCCGTCCACCACACCCTCGACGGCCCCGTCCAGATCAGCATCCTCGAAAACGACAAAGGGAGACTTGCCTCCCAGCTCCAGCGACAGCTTTTTCCCCGAACCGGCTGTTTGCCGGCGCAGGATCCGGCCAACCTCCGTCGAGCCGGTGAAAGCGATCTTATCCACATCCGCGCCTGCCAGCGCTGCGCCAGTCCGCCCATCGCCTGTAATAATATTGACAACGCCAGGCGGAAGAATACTCTGGCAAATCTCCGCAAATAGTAAGGCGGTCAGCGAGGTAAATTCGGCTGGTTTCAGGACGACTGTATTGCCCATCGCGATCGCGGGCGCGATCTTCCATCCCAGCATCAATAGCGGGAAGTTCCAGGGGATGATCTGCCCGACCACGCCGACCGGCTGGTAGTCGCGCAGCTCGGTCTCCATCAACTGCGCCCAGCCGGCGTGGTAGTAAAAGTGACGCGCCAGCAGGGGCACGTCGATGTCGCGCGACTCTCGGATAGGCTTGCCGTTGTCCATGGACTCGAGCACGGCCAATAGACGATGATGCTTCTGTACGTTGCGGGCGATCGCATACAAATACCGCGCACGCACCACGCCGGGCGTTTTGCGCCAGGTCTCGAACGCC
>DASTFG010000324.1:0-4136 GCA_035708785.1 Anaerolineales bacterium | reverse complement strand
TACCAAGCAGAACACTCGTGTTTTGAGCGTTCTCCATCGGATCGCCCTGCGAGCCTCCATCTCCGAGTCCGGCATACAAATAGCCATCGGGGCCAAACGCCAGGACGCCGCCATTGTGATTTCGGAAGGGTTGTTCTACACCTAATAGCTGCACCTCACTGGCCGGATCGGCAGTATTGGGATCATCCGTCACCTGGAAGCGGGAGATGGATGTATTGTCATTGGCATCTGTGTAGTTGACAAAGAAACGCCCGTTTTGCGCGTATAGTGGATGAAAGGCCAGGCCCAGCAGACCCTGTTCGTTACCGCTGCTCCCTACCCGATCAGATATATCTAGAAAAGGCGATGCCAGCAATTGGCCATTTTCGATAATCCGGACCCTGCCTGCCTTTTCAAGGACGAATAAGCGTCCGGAGCCGTCGACCTGCAGGTCGACCGGACGTTCGAGACCGGAGGTGAGCAACTGCCACGCATAAGCGTTCGGGTCCGGGAATGTATCGGCGCCAGGAGGTGTGTCTGTGACAGGAATGGCCGTTGGCGTGAAAGTCGCCGGAACCGGGGTCGGCGGAGCAGAAGTCGGTGTAACGGGATCAGGTGTAAGGGTGGAGGGAAGGGGAGTATTCGTCTCAGTGCAACCGAAGAGCAGCAGTACCAATAAAAATAATACTCGTCTCATCTATCTCTGTTGTCATTCAAATCTGTGGCTTCCGCATCCACAACTTCATCTGTAAAGCCTTCATCCAGGTTGCTTTCCAACTCCTGCATGTGTTCTTTCACAACATTTGGCGGGCAGAGTTCAACAAATAATGTGGAACCGATCCAAAGGATCGCGGCATCATCGAGCGCGCCAATAAAGGGCAAAGCAATACCCGGTACCAGATCGAACGGGAAAACAAGATAAGCCAGCGAAGCGAGCGGGAGGAGCTTGACGAAGCCGTTGACACGGCTGTCTCCCATCAGCCGCGCGATCAGTTTCAGGCGCTTCACGAAATCGCGCATCATGCCCCCTTGGGGGACGACTAACTTACCGGATTTTCTATCGGCCATTTTTTTCTCCTGTATAACTTTAGCGAATTCTCAGAATTATGTGACATATGTCGTACGCAATACATTATAAAACACATGTCAGGAACGACGGGCCATGCATTATCAATATCATATACGAAATATATACTTTGGAGTGGCAACATGGAGATGATCATTGACTTCCCAGGGGGTGCAAAAGTGGACGCGCATTTCGGTCCGTTCACCGTTGCAACGGATCAACCACCCGCAGGCGGCGGAGAGGGCCTGGCGCCGACACCGTTCGAGGTCTTTCTTTCGTCGATCGGCACCTGTGCGGGAATCTATGTGTTGGGGTTCTGCCGCCAGCGGAATCTTCCTACAGACGGGATACGCATCGTACAGCACATCCATCCCAACCGCATGACGGGCCTGGTCGAGACGATAGATCTTGAAATCCAGGTGCCGGCTTCGTTCCCTCACCAGTATCACAGCGCACTGATCCGCTCCGCCGAATTGTGCAAAGTGAAAAAGACTTTGGAACACCCGCCGCAGTTCGAGATCGTGACCCGGGAAGCGGAAGCCGTATAATTTGTATGCCTGGTGCGAAGCGGAGCGGGGTAAAATACGGAATGCCCTATCTGATCGATGGACATAACCTGATCCCCAAGCTGGGTCTGCGCCTCGATTCTCTGGATGACGAAATGGAATTGATCGCCGTCCTCCAGGAATTTTGCAGGCGGGAGGGCCGGCAGGTGGAGGTCTTCTTCGACGGCGCACCAGCGCCTCATGCCGGGACCCGAAAAAGGGGCGCCGTGACCGCGCATTTTGTGCGGCTGGGGGCGACCGCCGATCATGCCATCCGCAACCGGGTCAAGAGCCTGGGAAAGGGGGCTAGGAACTGGACCGTTGTTTCGTCGGACAGGCAGGTCCAGGCCGAAGCCCGCGCCGCGCAGGCGGAAGTCATGTCGTCTGAATCATTTGCAGGCCTCCTCAAGCAGGCCCGTAATCCGGCATCCGGGCCGGCGGAAGACCGCACACTCTCTGAAGGAGAGGTCGAAGAATGGTTAAAGGTCTTCAGAGGACGAAAGAAGGATGATGGATAACAATGATGGAGGATCCTAATTTAGAGAAATATTATCAAATTTCTAATAATATTTTAATGTCATTGCTGATGTTCGGGAGTATATTGTGGAGGCGACACCTGCCCTCCCTTTATTGGTATTGGGTGTCTATCCGCCGCCTGCGGTTTGCATGTCCCCCCCATGCTGACGAGGCGGCGGTTACTTTTGGCCCACCCGGATTCGGAGAGCATAAATTGGGAGGAGTTTAAGGAATATAATGCAAAGCATGAATACGGTTTATGCATATGTCCCTTCGCCGAATCATGTTTATCCTGAGCATCCCGAACGGCCCGCGCGGCTGGACGTTTTGGAACCGCGGCTGAAGTCATTCGACGCCGAGCTAATCGAATCAGAAGCCGCCACGCCTGAAGAGATCGCTTATGTCCACCATCCAGGATTGGTCGCAACGCTTGAAAGGGTGTGCCGCGAACAGGCACCGGGCATCATCGACTATGCCCCCACCTATGTCACTCGCTCCTCCTTTGAGGATGCCCGGCTCGCCGCGGGTGGAGCCATAACCTGTGCACGTGCTGTGATGAACGGTGACGCTCGGAACGCCTTTGCCATCGTCCGGCCGCCGGGCCACCATGCTGAGCCAGAGCGTGCCATGGGGTTTTGCGTCTTCAACAATGTGGCGGTCGCCGCGCGCGATGCGCTCGCCAGAGGAATGGAGCGTATTGCGGTCATCGATTACGACGCGCACCATGGAAACGGAACACAGGCCGCATTTCTGAACGATGAGCGCGTGGCGTTTTTGTCTGCCCACCAATGGGGCATCTATCCGGGCACGGGCTGGATCGAAGATGCGCCCCACGCAAAGAAACGGATCGTCAATGTGCCCCTGCCTGCAGGCGCGGGAGACAGAGCGTACGAGCAGGTCGCAGATGAGATCTTCGTTCCCTTCGTTGAGTCATTCGAGCCACAGATGATTTTTGTCTCGGTCGGCTTCGACGCACATTGGAGTGACCCGATCACGATGCTCGGCCTATCAACGGCCGGGTACTTGATGCTTGCACAGAGAGCAGTCAAACTTGCAGAAGAACATTGTGGCGGCAGGATTATCTTTGTGCTCGAAGGCGGCTACAACCCCATGAATGTTGCCAACGGAAGCACATCCGTCTTCGACGCGCTGACCGGTTCGCATTTGAGTGGAACTGTGAATGATCCAAACCCGCATAAAGAACCGGATTGTGAGGCGCGCATCCAGGAAGTTCGCAATTGGCATTCATTCTGAAGTGAATGGCAACCGCCAACTCGGAAACGGCAGCATGGGATTGAAAACATGACCCTAACAATACTGAAATTTCATTTTCATGCTGTTTGATTTATCATATGGCAATTCACTGAAGGAGCGATGATGGCACGCAGACGAACAATTGGTTATATACAGAACGAGTGGACCTGCCCGAACTGTGGCACCCGCAACAAGGGCGGGGTGAAGACCTGCGAAAATTGCGGCGCACCGCAGCCCGAGAATGTGCAGTTCGAGCTTCCCTCGGAACAAAAAATTGTGACAGACGAAGCAGTCATCAAAGCAGCTAGGGCCGGGGCCGACATCCACTGCGGGTTCTGCGGCACGCGCAATCCGGCAACGGCCGAGACCTGTTCGCAATGCGGTGCTGACCTGAAAGAAGGCAAGGCGCGCCAGGCCGGACGGATCATGCAGGCGCCGCCTCTGCAGCCGAAAGTCATCAAATGCGATAACTGCGGGACCGAAAACCCGGGTAGCAGCTCCGTCTGCTCGAACTGCGGCTCGCCATTGCCCCGGCCCGCCGAACGAGCTATAGCTCAGCCAGCAGCCGTGGCTGGGAAGGTTCCCAAGACGAGCGCGCCGAAAAAGACAAACTGGCTGCTGATCGGCGGCATCGTTGGGCTCCTGGCAATCTGTTGTGTCGCGATTGGTGCCTTATTCCTGTTTCCTGCCTCTTCCGTGGAAGCGACCGTCGTCGATGTGCGCTGGCAAACCTCCGTGCCTGTGCAGGAAATTCAGGCCGTCAATTATTCGAATGA
>DASTFG010000323.1:0-2927 GCA_035708785.1 Anaerolineales bacterium | reverse complement strand
ACGGCGAGAACCGATGAAGGGACCGGATGCTCTCGATGAATCGGGCCAGCTCAGCCACATACCGGAAAATGAAAGAGAGAAGCAGGGAGACGTGAATTGAATATGGATGGTGAAATGAACAAAAGTGTAAAGGATAAAGTTGTTGTGATTACAGGGTCCTCGGCCGGCATCGGACGAGCGACAGCCCGCCTCTTCGCCCAGCATGGCGCTCATATTGGATTGCTAGCAAGAGGCAAAGATGGACTGGAGGGAGCCAGAAAAGAAGTCGAGGCGGTCGGGAGAAAAGCTCTGGTCATCCCCACGGATGTCGCCGATCCGGAGCAAGTCGAGTTGGCTGCGGCGCAGGTGGAAGACCAGTTGGGCCCGATCGACATCTGGATCAATAACGCCATGGCTTCCGTGTTCTCCCCGATCAAGGAAATGACGCCGGAAGATTATAAGCGCGTGACCGGTGTGACTTACCTCGGCTGTGTATATGGAACACTCGCCGCTCTTCGCCGGATGCAGCCGCGCGACGGGGGCGTGATCGTGCAAGTCGGCTCAGCCCTGGCATATCGCGGCATACCACTTCAGTCCGCGTATTGTGCGGCAAAGCATGCGGTGGAAGGCTTTACCGAATCGCTTCGCTCAGAACTGATCCATGACAACAGCCAGGTGCATGTGACGATGGTGCATTTGCCGGCCACCAATACGCCTCAGTTCAGTTGGGTAAAGACCCGGCTGCCGCGCAAGCCTCAACCGGTCCCGCCAATCTACCAGCCTGAAATAGCCGCAAAAGCCATCTTGCATGCGGCTACGCATACACCGCGCGAAGTATGGCTTGGCACACCTACATGGTTGACAATTCTTGGCAACAGACTCATCCCGGGTTACTTGGACCGTTACCTGGCGGAGAATGGTTATGAGACACAGCAATATGACGGTCGTGTGGAACCGGACCGCCAGAACAACTTGTGGGAGCCCGTGCCGGGCGATCACGGCGCGCACGGAGACTTCGACGAACGGGCCACGGATTTCAGTCCCCAGTTCTGGGCGATGACCCATCTGCGTGAGCTGGGAATGGCGGCCGCCGGTTTGAGCGGCCTGGCCCTGGCGGTTTTTCTACGGAAAAGTTTAGCGAACTCTTCATTGAAGGAGTGAGCATTTGTGGATGAGAGTCAAAAGACTCTTGGAAGATAGAAAGGATGGTGAAATGACGTTCGAAAAGAAAATTACATCTCTCGGGATCAGTCTCTTCGTTGTACTGATAGCCGCCTGCGCTCCATTTGGGCCGGGCGTGCCGGTGACCGGAGAGACATCCGTTCCAGGTACACCCCCGGCCTCCCCAGATCTACCTCCCAAGGCTGTATTGGATGCCCAGGAATGGCTGGCTACGCAACTCAGCACGGCACGCGAGAATGTACAGATTATTGAAGTAGAACAGGCCGAGTGGACAGATTCCTGCCTGGGATTGGGACGAGCGAATGAAATCTGCGCCCAGGTGATCACACCGGGCTGGAGAGTGGTCTTCGAGGTGGGTGGACAGCGTTATGAGCTCCGCACCGATGAGACCGCTTCCACGATCCGCCTGGCGTCGCCCGAAGGCACGCCGGGCGCAGCAGGCGTTACATTGGAAAACATACAATGGAATCTGGTCTCCTTCGGACCCCTGGATACGGGCACTCCGGTCATCGAGGGATCAACGGTTACATTGATGCTCGAAAATGGACAGGCGGGCGGTACGGGTGGCTGTAACTCCTATGGAGGGACATACACAGTGGAGGGCGGAAATATTTCCTTCGATGAGATCACCCGCACGTTGAGGGCCTGCGCAGATGAGACAGTCACTCAACAGGAAGATCGTTACTTGCAGGCGCTCGAGTCTGCCAGCCGCTACGAGCTGGATGGAAACAACCTGCGCATCTGGTATGACGATGAGGCCAGCGTGCTGGTCTTTGAGACACCCCTGCCGGCCGGGCCCGGCGGACCTCTGCCGGTTGTTGAAACAGTAACACCCAGTGGCTGAGCCATTGGATAATCCACAGACAATTGGGAAGGAGATGAAATGCCAAAACGAATTGCAGTGGTCGACGGGGCAAACATCGCGTACATCGAGCAATCACAGCAAGGGGATCCGAAGGTTGCCAATATTCGGGCAGTGCGGGCGGCACTCGAGGAGAAAGGCTATCAACCACTTGTGATTGTAGATGCCAGCCTTGTCTACGAGATCGATGACCGACCGCAGCTTGAGCAATTGATCGATGAGCAGGTTGTCAGGCAGGTGCCAGCAAACACGAATGCCGATTACTTTGTGATCCAGATGGCCGCAGAGTACAATGCGCTGATCATCTCGAACGATCTGTATGACTCATATCAGAAAGCTCACCCGTGGATCGAAAAGCGCCGTGTACCTGTTATGATTATCCGGGGTCACGCCGAGCTGTACGAGCCCAAGCTGGAGGAAAATCGTGAGCAGGACTGAGTCTCCCAATGGGAGGACTAGTCTGACTGACCTGTCTACCTCCAGGGTATGGTGGCTGTTGACCACCGCGGTCGCCTTGGCGCTGGTTCTGGGCCTGGGCGCGCTGGAGATGATTCGCCTGCTCGCCCTGCCCCTGGCAATGCTCGTCTTTGCTCTGACCCTGGCTGCCGCACTGGAGCCAATCGTCTCGGGGCTGGAACGCCGCATGCCGCGACTGCTTGCCATTGTTCTCACGTATCTAGTGGTGTTGATTCTCCTGGGGGGCCTGATCTGGGCGGTCATTCCTTCCCTGGTTGAACAGGTTCAGGACCTTGGGAGTATCATTCAGGATCTCTCTGAACGGGCGCGCGAATTGATCGATCGCTGGGGCGGTAGTTTGCCAGTTGACTCATTCACAAACACTGTCTTTTCTCAGTTGAGCCGTTTAGGCCCCGTTTTGCTCAGGCTGCCTTTGACCATTACCTCC
>DASTFG010000322.1:0-6819 GCA_035708785.1 Anaerolineales bacterium | reverse complement strand
AGCCCCGCAATGTTGATGCGGTGATCCTCTCGCACGCGCATATCGATCACGCTGGTAATCTCCCGAACCTCGTGAAGAGCGGGTATGCGGGACAGATCTATGCGACCCGCGCCACAGTTGACCTGGCTACGATCATGCTGGCCGATTCGGGCCGTATCCAGGAATCCGACGCGGCCTATGTGAACAAGAAGCGCCGCGCCCGCGGCGAACCGCCCATCGAGCCACTCTATACCGAAGCCGATGCCCAGCATGCTGCACAACTATTCCAGTTCATCGATTATGATGAACCGTTCGAGGCCGTGCCTGGCGTCGTTGCACGCTTTATCGAAGCCGGGCATATCCTGGGTTCGGCAGCAGTAGCCCTCGAGCTGGAAGAGAAGGGGCGAAAGACCAGGTTCTGGTTCTCCGGGGATATTGGACGGTATGACCTTCCGCTGATACGCGACCCGGTTCTACCGGAAAATGCCGATTATCTGCTGATGGAATCGACTTACGGGGACAAGCCGCATCGCGACCCGGCGAGGGCGTTCGAGGAGCTCCACGATGTCGTTTCGCGAACCATCCAGCGCGGCGGGAAAGTCATCATCCCTGCCTTTGCGATCGGCCGGACGCAGGAGCTGGTCTATAACCTCAATCTCATGATGTTCGAAAACGATGTGCCGCAGGTACCTGTCTTTGTGGACAGCCCGCTCGCGGTCAATGCCTCGAGTGTGTTCCGGCGGCATCCGGAATGCTTCGACGCCGAGACGGCCCAATTTGTCGAGCAGGCCCGCCACCCTGCACTGGACTTCAAGATGCTTACCTACGTGCGTTCCGTGGAGGAATCAAAAGCATTGAACCTCCGTAAGGATCCGATGATCATCATCTCCGCTTCGGGCATGGCAGAAATGGGGCGTATCCTCCACCACCTGCGCAACAATATCGAAGATCCTAGGAATACCGTCTGTATCGTCTCGTGGCAGGCGCCGCATACATTGGGCCGGCGCCTGGCCGACCGCGAAAAACGTGTCAAAATATTCGGCGAGCCTTTCACCGTCAGGGCAGAAATTGCCACCATCGGCGGGTTGTCCGGTCACGCGGGGCAGGATTTGCTCACTCAATATGCCGTCGGGGTAAAAGAAATGGTCAAAAAAATATTCCTCGTGCACGGCGAACAAAAGCCGGCTGCCGCGCTCACGGAAAAATTAAGAGAACAGGAACTGTGTGAAGTCTATTATCCGGCCCTGCACTCGAGCATGGAATTATAGATCCACCCCGGCGGATCGACAGCGCCAAGGCGCAGAATTCTCGAGTATAATTCCCGGCGCATTTCAATCCACGTGACACTACTAACACGTGTTACCTCTTGGGGAGGTGCCAGAGTGGTTGAATGGGACGGTCTCGAAAACCGTTGTGGGCTCCGGTCCACCGAGGGTTCGAATCCCTCCCTCCCCGCTGAGAAGACCCTGGGATCTGCGAATCCTCGGGTCTTTGTTGTTTTTTGATAGGGAATGGCTATAATGATATTGGATGAACCATCTGGGCCTGAACAAAAGGCTCTATACCCGAGGAATTCGGGCACAAATGTTTCCAAGGCGGATCTATCACTTCAAGTAGTCGCGATCATTCTTAGCTGGTTCCTCGGTTGAAATTCTTATTCCGTCAGCCCGGCTTCTGTCTGGGGAGCAGCCAGCGGCCTCCGGAAAGCGAATTTGAGTGAGCAAGTTCGAACTCGTCGTCTGCGAATTGCATTCACGAAGGAGAAGAAAAATGAACGAGCAAGCGAAAGTCGAAAGAGCTGTCGACCCTGTAAAGGCCGCCATGAACAAACGCTTCGAAACGGTCGGCTGGGGCTGGTTCCTGGTCATGCTCGGTGGGTTCATGCTGGTCCCGGAAACCACGGTGGCGAAAGGCTTCTGGTCAATCGGAATTGGCCTGATCTTCCTCGGCTTGAACGTGGTCCGCTACCTCAACGGTATCCGGATGAGCGGCTTCACCACCTTCCTTGGCATCTTGGCTGTACTCGGCGGAATCGCCCAGCTTCTCGGGTGGAACTCCATGGATGGCGCGTTCTTCCTGATTATCCTTGGCGCCTACCTGATCCTGAAGCCGTGGTTTGATCAGCGCCAGCTCTTCGGGAAGGCCGAACATGGCCGGCCATAAACCCTCATTCAGGTGGCTCTCAGGTGTTGAAAGAAGCGAGGTGAAAATCGAAGCATAATTTATCCTTTCGGCACCTGACCTCAAGGATTTCACATCTTTGAGGTCTATTTCTTTGGTGGTAAGATTTGCCCCAATGAAACTTAACCTTGCTCTCGCGCAAATTGCCACCAAACTGGGGGATGTCGAATCCAACCTGGAAAAGCACCTGGACTACATCAAACAAGCCAAATCCCAAGGCGCCGACTTGCTGGTCTTCCCGGAATTATCGTTGACGGGATATGTCCTGCAGGATCTGGTCGCGACGGTCGCTCACCGGCCGACGGAGGACGATCCGGTCTTCCGGCATCTTCTCAAAGCGAGCGATGGTCTGGATATTGCAGTCGGCTTTGTGGACGAAGACTCCCGTCACCGCTTTTACATTGCCTCCGCTTATCTTTCCGGCGGACGGGTCCTGCATGTGCATCATAAGGTTTATCTGCCTACCTATGGCCTGTTTGATGAGGGCCGCTTCTTTGCCTGGGGAGACTCCGTCCGTGCATTCGATACGCGGTTCGGTCGCGCTGGCCTGCTGATCTGCGAAGATTTTTGGCACGCTTCGCCGCCATACTTGCTGTGGCTCGACGGGGCCGATATTATGCTGTATTCCTCTGCATCTCCCGGCCGCGGGCTGAACGACCGTGAGAAGCTTGAATCGGCCCGTTGGGTGGAGCGGGTAACAAAAGCTTATGCAAGCATGTTCACTTCCTTCGTGGCCCATGCGAACCGGGTCGGCTTCGAAGATGGTTTGAATTTCTGGGGCGGCGCGACCATCTATGACCCGAACGGGGAACTGGTCGCTCAGGGACCGTACTTTGAGGAGGCTTTAACCTGTGCGCAGATTGACTTGAATCAGCTGCGGCGTACGAGAGCCCGCCTGCCCTTATTACGCGATGAGCGAACGAGTCTGATCCGGAATGAACTGGATCGAATTCTGCTGAAAAACACCCGATCATGAATATCGACCTGACGATCAACACCGATGTTGCCCGCCAGATCCTGACCGGCTTTATTCGTTCCGAAGTGACGCGAGCGGGCTTTTCCCGAGCAGTGATTAACCTCTCAGGCGGCCTGGATTCGGCTCTATCCTGTGTGCTGGCCGTACAAGCATTGGGCGCTGAGAATGTGCTTGCCTTGCGCCTTCCCTACCGGACCTCCTCACCGGATTCGCTCGAGCATGCCCAGCTGATCATCGACCGGTTCCAGATTCCAAGTGAGACGATCGACATCACGGATATGGTCGATCCTCTCATCGAACGAGACTCGAACATTTCGAACACACGCAAAGGAAACATCATGGCGCGGTCGCGGATGATCGTCCTGTACGACCAGTCGCAGGTGTTCAACGGCTTGCCGATTGGAACCAGCAACAAAACCGAGATTCTGTTGGGTTATACGACCATGTGGGGCGATATGGCCTCTGCACTGAACCCAAACGGGGATCTCTATAAGACACAAGTGCGCCAGCTCTCGCGTGCCCTGGGGGTCCCTTCAGTAATTATTGAGAAGCCGCCGTCCGCCGACCTCTGGGTGGGCCAGACCGACGAGGGCGAACTGGGATTCACCTATGAAGAAGTAGATAAGCTGCTGTACCTGCTTGTCGACCAGCGCTTTAGCGCGCAGGAATGTGTGGAAGAAGGGTTCGGCGAAGCCTTTGTCTATGCCGTGATCACGCGTATTCGCCGCAACCAGTTCAAGCGTATGATGCCGCCCGTTGCCAAGCTGAGTAACCGCACCGTCGGATATGATTTCCTGTACCTAAGGGACTGGGGAACCTAACATAATTTATCTCTCCAGAGAGAAGCAGAGGGCAGATGCCTTCTGCTTTATGCTGTATGTAGTAGAGGCTTCCAAATGATCCGTGTTCCACCTTCATTGAAAAACCGGCGTTTTTTCTATCTATGGTCCGGGCAGCTGCTTTCGATCGCGGGAACACAGATGCAGATCTGGGCGTTGTACTGGCACATTCGCACACTGACAGAAGAGCCAATCGCCCTGGGCGGGATTGGGCTGGCGCGCATTTTGCCGGTTGTCCTCTTTTCTCTGATTGGCGGTGTGATCGCCGATTCGTTCAACCGAACCAGGATCCTGTATGTTACCCAAAGCTCTGCGGCCATCCTGGCGCTGATTCTAGGCCTGCTGACCCAATACGGGCAGATCACGATCTGGCATATTTATCTGTTGACGGGGCTTCAGGCGGTTGCGATTGCGTTTGACGGGCCGGCGCGCCAGGCCCTGGTGCCCAACCTCGTTCCCGCGAGGGATCTGCCGAACGCCTTTAGCATGACCTCCATTGCCTGGCAGACAGGCTCCATCCTTGGCCCCGCGCTGACCGGTTTCATCATTGCGGCCGGCGGACAGCAGGCCGTCTATTACATCAACGCGATTTCCTATCTGGCAGTCATTCTGGCGTTGATCCTGATCGGGAATGTTCCGCAAACAAAAACCGATCGTATCGCCGGTGTGAGCTTGTCTTCGATCCAGGAAGGGATCCGCTTTATCGTCAATAAGCCGATCATCCTCTCGACAATGTTCCTGGATTTTATCGCGACGTTTTTTTCCTCCGCCGATACGCTCATGCCGATCATTGCCCGCGATATCCTGCGGGTGGGTGTGGTGGAATATGGCTGGCTCTCTGCCGCGTCGTCGGTGGGGGCGGTGCTTGCCGCCCTGGTTATCTCCCAGGTACATGAGCTTCGCAGGCAGGGACCGCTTTTCCTGGGATCGGTAGCTGTTTTCGGGACCGCGACGATCATTTTTGGCCTCAGCGGCTCCTTCATCCTGGCCTGGTGTGCTTTGGCCGTCATGGGGGCAGCCGATTCGGTCAGCACGATTATCCGCAATACGATCCGTCAGCTGCAGACCCCGGATCACATCCGCGGACGGATGACGAGCGTCAATCAGATCTTTTTCCAGGGAGGACCGCAACTTGGGGAAGTAGAAGCCGGGGTCGTGGCCCAGCTCTTTGGTGCGCCGTTTGCCGTCGTCAGCGGCGGAGTCGGTTGTATTGTGGGTATGCTGCTCGTGGTCCGCAAGTGGCCGTTCCTGCTCACATACAATGGAGATGAGCATCGCCTGGCAAGCGTGCCGGCAGATTAAAATAACCTTACGATTCGCGTACGATTCCGAAAATTATGACATTTGGGTGTTGACTCGCCTCTTGAATAGGAATATACTGAACTCATCGAGGTAAATGTCCTATGCGAGTGGATACCTACAAGAAAGCAGGATTTTGGCTGTAGAGCACGCGTCTGTTGCGCGTGCTTTTTTTATTCCAATCCTGAAAGGAGATTCTAAGATGGACTACGGAATGATCGGCAAACGACAGAAAGCCAAACGCTATGCTGAGGAGCGAGACCGCTTCCTCTTCAACAAATTTGATCTGACCTTTCATGGTGACAACAATAATCACCATGTGACATTTGATAGCGGCACCTATACCTGTGACTGCGAGTTTTTTGTAACCCACCTCCGCTGCGCCCACACGATGGCCATTGAGATCCTGTTCCAGGGAATGCTCCCGGAAGCCGTCAATTCCTAGACTGAAAACTGAGCATATTCTCGGCTGCCCTCCAGATCCCTGGGGGGCAGTTCTGTTATGCAGGAAACGAGGTGTAAGGAAAACACAGCAGAATTGGCCTATATGTGGAATCTCAGCAAAAACCAAGGGTTTTCGATTACAATCTTCTTAATATGGCGAATTTATCACGGCGCGACTTTCTAAAACTGGGAGGTTTGAGTCTGGGGACTCTAGCATTTTCTCCTTCTCTCAGCAATCGGCTCGATTTCGATGACAGCAATCTCGTGCGCGTAGCCACCGATTCGGTTAGCGTGTATCGCAGGCCAGATGATACCAGCTCGATCGTCTCTACCTGGTTTCGCGACGAACTGTTGCACGTCTATGGTGAGACAGAAGCGGATGAGCCCCTGCACAATCCGATCTGGTATCAGGTATGGGGAGGCTATATCCACCGGGCACGCCTGCAGCGTGTGAAGATCCTCTATAATGAGACCCTGCGATCTCATGAGGAAGGCAAACGTCGCCTGGCGGAGGTGACTGTGCCGTTTACCCAGCCGTCGCGTCCAACCAAGGCGTTCGGCTGGCAGCAGCTCGGCTTTCGCCTGTATTACGGGTCCGTTCATTGGATCGAGGCAATCGAGACGGGTCCGGATGAAGAGCCCTGGTATCGCATCTACGACGACCTGACCGGCTTTCCTTATCATGTCAACGCACTGCACCTGCGGCCAATCCCGCTCGAGGATCTGACACCGATCAGCCCCGATGTCCCTGTTCAGGACAAGCGTATCGAAATCGACCTCACGATGCAGACCCTGACAGCCCTCGAAAAGGGCAAAGAAGTTCTCAAGACGACCATTAGCTCGGGCTTGCCGAGTGGTCCGCGCGGCCCCAACGGGCTCTCGACAAAAACACCCCAGGGTGAGTTCCGCATCCTGGACAAAATGCCGGCAAAGCACATGGGCGACGGAAACCTGTTCGCGGATGCGGATGATTACGAACTCCCTGGCGTCCCCTGGACATGCTTCTTTACCGCCCAGGGACATGCGCTGCATGGAACGTACTGGCACGAGAATTTTGGCGTGCCGATGAGCCATGGGTGTGTGAACATGCGCACCGAGGAA
>DASTFG010000321.1:0-15098 GCA_035708785.1 Anaerolineales bacterium | reverse complement strand
GCAGATGAATGCTTCGACCTGGTCTTCAATCCCGTCTCGACCGCCTTCATCCCGGATGTGCGCCCCGTTTGGAGGGAATCCTATCGTGTACTCCGCCCTGACGGAATCCTGATGACCGGCTTTATGAACCCGGTTCACTACATTTTCGATTGGCATAAGATGGACGAAGGCATCTTCGAGGCGACATACTCGATTCCGTATTCCGACTTGACGAGCCTTCCCCAGGAGGTTTTGGAGGAGATCCTCGAGAGGGGACAGCCCCTGGAGTTCGGGCACAGCCTCACAGACCTGATCGGCGGGCAATGCGACGCGGGATTTGTCATTACCGATATGTATGAAGATATCATGCTCGATTGGCCGGCGAGTAAGTACCATCCCAGTTATATAGCAACGAGGGCACGGAAGATATGATGGCTGACAATCCATCACAGAAAGGTTTTGACCTGGTGGTCTACGGTGCAACTGCGGGCGGGGTCATCGCCGCGGTGACAGCCGCGCGGGAGGGCTTAAGCGTTGCACTGCTCGAGCCGGGCGAGCACCTTGGCGGGATGGTTACCGGTGGACTAAGCGCGACCGATCATGGGGAGAAGGAGGTCGTCGGCGGGTACTCGCTGGAGTTCTATGAGCGGCTGGGCCGCCAGTACGGGCGGGAGATCGAGTGGTATCCCGAGCCGCACATCGCAGAAAAAGTCTTTCAGGAAATGCTGCAAGAGTCGGGGAATGTCACCGTTTTTTTTCGACATCGATTGAGCGAAAAGGTCGGGGTGAACAAGCAGGGGACGCGCATCTCCGAAATTAGGACAGAGAACGGCAGCGTGTTTGGCGCGACGATCTTTGTCGACGCAAGCTATGAAGGCGACTTAATGGCACAGGCAGGCGTTTCCTTCACCTGGGGCCGTGAAGGCGTGGATCAATACGGCGAATCGCTCGCGGGGGTGCGGCCAAAGGACCCCAACCACCAGTTCGATTTTCCCGTCCCGGCCTATGACGAGACCGGTAAGCTGCTCCCCGAAATCCAGGCAGGAGCGCGCGGTGTGCTGGGCGCGGGGGATCGAAAAGTCCAGGCCTATAATTTTCGGATGATTTTGGCGAGCGACCGGGGCAATCGCGTGCACTCTCCGAGGCCTCCCAGTTATAACCCAGACCGCTACGAATTGCTCGCGCGGTTTCTTTCCGAGTTTGCCAGGCAGAACGGCCGCGGGCCGCGCCTCGATGAAATCCTGCTTCCTCGAGAGATTGCCAATCACAAATGGGACTTCAACAACCGCGGCCCGTTTTCGACGGACTACATTGGCAAGAACTGGGAATATCCCAATGCCGGCTATGAAAGGCGCGCGCAGATCTGGCAGGATCATATTGATTACACCAAAGGGCTGTTCTACTTCCTGGCGCATGATCCGCGTGTGCCAGAGCCCCTGCAGGAGGAGCTGAACGAATTCGGTCTGGCAAAGGACGAGTTTGTTGGTAACGAAAACTGGCCCTATCAACTTTATGTCCGAGAGGCGCGGCGGATGGTGGGCGACTTCGTGATGACGCAGCAGGATATCCAGGAGGAGCTGACCAAGCCGGATGTCATCGGCATGGGTTCCTACAACAGCGACTCGCATAATGTTCAGAGGTATGTCACAGCGCAGGGTCACGCCCAGAATGAAGGCAACATGGAGGTGCCGGTGGCGCCGTACCAGATTCCCTATAGGCTGATACTCCCGAAAAGGCGCGAGGCTACAAATCTGTTGGTATCAGTTTGCTTCTCGGCCAGCCATGTCACCTATTCGACTCTCAGGATGGAGCCGGTCTATATGATCATCGGGCAGGCCGCGGGTGTCGCGGCGAAAATGGCAGTCGACGAGAATGCCGCAGTGCAGGATATCGACACCGCGGCACTGACCGCAAGACTCCGTGATCAACGCGCAGTCATGGATTGGAAAAGCCAGGATACTAGATGACCACTTTCTGTGTGAAAGCGTTGTCAGCCGAGGATCTTCCGCTGTTAACAAACGTCGCCCCGGACGTATTCGATAATCCAATCGATGAAGGATTAACAAAGGAATATCTGTCCGACCCGCGCCATCACATCGTGGTTGCCGTCGAGGACGGCACGGTCATCGGCTTTGCATCCGCGGTGCACTATATCCACCCCGACAAGCCAGCGGAATTGTGGATCAATGAGGTGGGCGTGTCGCCAGCGCACCGGGGAAAGGGAGTCGCACAGGCAATCTTGAAAGATCTTTTGCACCTTGGCAAGAGATTGGGATGTAAGTTGGCCTGGGTCCTGACCGATAAAAGTAATCTCGCGGCGAATAGGCTCTACCGCTCGGCCGGCGGACGAGTCGACCCTGGCGATGCGGTCATATACGAATTTGATACCAGGAATGAGGCGGCTTGAGGTATCGCTGACCTTCTCTCTGGACGTAACACAAAGTTCAGATCCACGTTAAATCCTGTAAAAGTGCTAAGCACCTAAAATTCGCTGAATTACGAAAGGAGAATACGAAATGGGTCTATTATCTTGGATCATCGTGGGCCTGATCGCAGGCTGGCTGGCCAACCAGGTGATGAGAGGCGGCCGTGGGAACGCTGTGACCGATATTGTTGTAGGCATCATCGGCGCCCTGGTAGGCGGCTTCCTGGCTTCTTCACTGTTCGGTGTTCCGAATGCAGTGAACGGCATCAACGTTGGCAGCATCGTGGTGGCATTTCTCGGAGCCATCGTAGCCATCTGGCTTGTCCGAGCCCTGCCGGGACGCTCACCCCTTTAGTGTCAAATCCCACTCTAGCTCAAGAAACGAAAACGGTCTGCCAAAAGCAGACCGTTTTCGTTTTATGCAGGCTTTTTCGAAGGAGCGACCTGTTCTTACCTGGATAGCAATAAGAGGGTGTCCAGAAGTCTGCCTTGCCAGTTCTCCCCGAACGAACACCAGTAAGCATTCCTTCCGCCTCTGACGCCGGGACCCAGATCCGGCAGACGCCTCCCCTCCTTTTCCTCTACGGAAGGAGGATACCTTAGGACGATCTGCCCGCTTTCCCAGCTCACCGCGGACAGGCCCGCTTTCTCCGCCCGCAATTTGACGCGCATTTGATAAAGCAGGTTCTGCACCATTTCCGGCAGTTCTCCAAAGCGGTCGTTGAACTCGGACGCCAGCGCGTCGATCTCGGTCTCATCCCGCAGGTCGGCGATGCGCCGGTAGAGCCGCAGCCGCAGGTCCTGGTCCGCGATGTAATCCGCGGGGATGCCGACCGCCAGCGGCAGATCCACGTTGACGGGCATGGCCATGGGCAGCTCAAATGCGGAGGGGCGCAAGGTCCCATCCTTGCCATTCGCCTTCAGCGCCTGGCCTTTGGCCGCCCTCAATCGTCTGACCGCATCAGCGAGCAGGCGTGTATAAAGATGAAAGCCCACTGCCTGGATATGCCCGTGCTGGCGCGTACCGAGCAGCTCGCCGGCGCCGCGGATTTCCAGGTCGCGCATCGCGATCGAATAACCGGCGCCGAGCTGTGTGTTCTCGGCAATCACCTCGAGCCGCTGCTGGCCCTCGACCGTGGGAGCTAATTTGTTATGGCGGAAAAAGTAGGAGTACGCCCGGGCCGCCCCGCGCCCGACGCGGCCGCGCAGTTGGTAGAGCTGGGCCAGGCCGAAGGTGTCGGCGCGGTCGACGATCAGCGTGTTCGCGTTCGGGATGTCCAGGCCCGATTCGATGATCGTCGTGGAGAGCAGCACATCCGTCTCCCCTGTATTGAATCGATGCATCACGTTTGCCAGTTGCTGCTCCGGCATCTGGCCGTGACCCACGTCGACGCGCGCCTCCGGGACGAGCTGGTTGAGATGCGCCTTGATCGCGTCGATGGTGTCGACGCGGTTATGCACGAAGAAGATCTGACCGCCGCGCTCGAGCTCACGCAGGATCGCCTGGCGGACAAGCCGCGGCGAATACGGACCGACATGGGTGACGATCGGCAGGCGCTCCTCGGGTGCGGTGTTAAGGTTGGAGATATCCCGCACGCCCGTCAGCGCCATGTACAGCGTGCGTGGGATGGGCGTGGCAGTCAGCGTCAGCACATCCACTTCGGTGCGGAGCTTCTTGAGATGCTCCTTATGCGTGACGCCGAACCTCTGCTCTTCGTCGATAATCACCAGCCCGAGATCCTTGAACTCCACATCCCCGGAGAGCAGGCGATGGGTTCCGATCACGATGTCGATCTCACCGATTGCCAGCGCGAGGAGGATATCCGTTTGCTCGCGCGGCGTCCGGAAGCGCGAGAGCATCTCCACCTGGACGGGGAAGGCAGCCAGGCGCTGCAGGAAGGTCTCATAGTGCTGCTGGGCAAGGACTGTGGTTGGCACCAGGATCGCAACCTGCTTGCCGTCCATAACCGCCTTGAACGCGGCTCGCAGGGCCAGTTCCGTTTTGCCATAACCCACATCGCCGCACAACAGGCGATCCATCGGGCGCTCAGCCTCCATATCGCGCTTAATTTCCACGAGCGCTCGTTTCTGGTCTTCCGTTTCGACATAAGGGAAGGAATCTTCCAGTTCTTTTTGCCAGGCTGTATCGGGCTTGAATGTATAACCTTTCACGACGTTCCGCCGCGCATACAGGTCCAGCATCTCCTCAGCCACTTCGATGACAGCCTGTTTGACGCGTCCCTTCTTCTCATGCCACTCCTGCCCACCCAGGCGGTCGAGCGAGGGGACCACACCTTCCGCGCCGATGTAACGGGTGAGACGGTCCGCCTGGTGCACGGGCACGAACAACTGCCCGCCATTGTCATATTCGACGGCGAGGAATTCGCGCAGGTGGTTATCCAGCTCGCGCTGCACCAGCCCGCCGAAACGGCCAATGCCGTGATCGATGTGGACAACGTAATCTCCCACCTGCAAATCGGCATAAATCGACTCAGGTGTTTCCGCGACCGGCCGCTGGCGTGTGCGCGGCTGCGGCCTCTCCCAGCCAAAGATCTCGGAATCTGTGATGAGGTGCAGGTCATCGAGAATAAAGCCTTCCGATAATGAGGCTTCGACGAACTGCGGACTTCCCTCGACCAGTTCCGGATGGCTCTCCCTCCATAATTCATTCAGACGCTCGCTCTGCCGAGAGACGATCACCACCGCCTCATCTTTCGACACGAGCCCTGCCAGGTGCTCGATGAACGGCTTCAGCCTCCCGGCGAATCTTTCTCCGATCGAGAAGGCGGCCCCCAGGCCCTGCTCCTCTTCCATGGCCGTCGAATGTCCCAGCTCCAAGAACGAGTGTGCCTGCAGCTGGTCCAACAGATCAGGCCAGGTAATATACGGCAGCGGGAAATCAGGAGGCAGGGTCTCTTCTTCGATACTCTCCTGCCTGAACTTGACCGCCTGCTCCTCCACTTCCGCAACCATGCTCTCGATGATCGATAGGTCATCGACGAGCACGAGCGCTTTTTGAGGGAGGTAGTCCAATAGGCTGGCCGACTGCTGGTGCAGCATCGGAATGTGGAACTCGGACAGCTCGATATCCGGATCGCCCCGGATGATAAATTCACGCGCCGGCGTGACCACAACCGATTCCAAGCTTTCCACCGTCCGCTGGGAGGCCGGGTCGAACCTGCGGATGGTCTCGATCTCATCCCCGAAGAAATCCAGGCGAACGGGCAGATTCGCGGCCGGCACCCAGACATCGATGATGCCGCCGCGCTTGGAGAACTGGCCCGCCTCCAGGACGGTGTTGACCCGCTGGTAGCCGATGTCCACCCAGGAGCGAGTCAGGGGATCCGGCTGCACAGTTTGCCCGACAGAGATCTTCTTACACGCCCGGAGAAAGTCGCGGCGCGGCAGCGTCCGGGTCATCAGCGAGCGGGCGGATGTGACGAATACCGGCGAGGGCTCCGGTTTCTGCGCAAAGGGAAGGTGGTAGGATGCCAGGGCCGTAAGCGTCTGCAATCGCTCGCGGCGGGTGGTGATTCCCCAGGCAGCCTGTTCATAGAACAACGGATTGGGCTCGGCAAAATGGTAGCGCAGCGACTTGACCCAGAATCCCAGCTCGTCGAACAGGGACAGCGCGTGGTCGGCGCGATCGGTGACAAGCAGGATTGGTCCATCTATGTCCTGGTGCAGCGCTGCCAGGACAGGCAGGCGTGCGGCGCGGGGCAATCCCTGTCCGGGTTGTTGCCCATCCGTCTGAAGTTGCTTCAGCAATTGCTGATACTGAGGAAGCTCACGGATCTTGTTGAGAAGAAATTCCATAGTACCTTTGGGAGTGACTGTTATGGCCGCGATGGGCAGATTCGCTCTACCCTGTTTCGACCGGACCGTTGTACTTATTCATCGCCTTGTCCAAACCGTTGACCACGAACTCGAGGGCGGCATCGGCGGCGCGGTCCATGATTTCGGGCAGGGCTTTCAATTCCTGGCGCGTAAAATCCTGCAGGACATATGCGGCCGGGTCCATCCTGCCGGGCGGGCGGCCAATGCCGATTCGCAGGCGCGGAAAATCCTTGGTGCCAAGCTGGGCGATCGTGGAGGCCATGCCGCCCTGCCCACCGGGACCACCTTTGGGCCGGATGCGAATCGTGCCAAAGGGAATATCGAGGTCATCATGGGCGATGAGCACGTTCGTCAGCGGCAATTTGTAGAAGCGTACCAATCCCTGCACGGACTGGCCCGAGAGGTTCATGTACGTCTGCGGTTTGGCAAGGATAAGCTTGCGTCCTTCATAGGTAGTGTCCATGACGATGGCTTTCGATTGCACCTTCATGCCTCGTGCGCTGAGCCGGACCGCAATCCAGTCGATGAGCATGAAGCCAGCATTGTGGCGGCTGTCCCTGTATTCGCGGCCCGGGTTGCCCAGGCCGATGAGCAGATAGGAATTCTCAGGTGTCATATGACTTTGAAGTCTAGAAACGGCGTAAACGGATGATCAATCCGGCCAGAGCAAACAACCCGATCATGACCAGCGCGCCGCGCCCGAGGCTGAGATAGATCTGGCTCTGTCTCAAGGAGGCCGGGTTGGGTGGAAGAGCTGTCGGCGTGGGTCGCGGGACATCCGTGGGTGTGGAAGAGGCAGCGAGCAAGAACGGCGTCGGGATTTGCACCGCGCTCTCCGGTGTGGGCGTAGGAGGTTCCGTCGTCGGCGTTCGTAATGGCGCATCGTTCATGACCGTGATGGGAACTGTCACTTCCTGGAAGGTGCCGTCTGCCAGGTTCACGCGCAGGCGAAGAACGTAGTCGCCATCCGTAATCAAGGCCGTGTCCCACGTGGCGAGCGCCGAGTCCGCGGCCGGCTGGGAAAGCGTCTGGATGGTGAACCAGGCCCCGGTCGGATTCGAAGCGTACGCAAAGTCCAGTTGCGCAAAGACAAAATTCGGAACATCCGTCGTACCGGTGATGGTCACTTCACCCTGCAGCACCTCGTCCGGCCCGGGAGAGGTGATCGCGAGCGGCGATGAATCCTGGGCCGCGACGAGGAGCAAAATAAAGAGGAGAAGGATGCGGATGTTCATCAGCCGAACAAGGAAGTTTAACATAAAGCGAAACGGCGGTCAAATTATCTCCACAGGTTCCGGAGAGGGGATAGATATTCTCTTGCATTTTGAAGTATGGTACACTTCGACAGATTTACACTCAGGAGACCTTCTATGGCAAAATCCCGCTCCGACCAGATGGTTGAGCGCCTCCGCAATATGCAGGCTGCTGCCCCCGATATCGAGGCCTCGGCTGTCGTGTCCGTGGATGGGCTGATCATGGCCTCCGCCCTGCAGCAGGGCGTCGAAGAGGACCGCGTCTCGGCCATGTCGGCTGCGATGCTCAGCCTGGGCGAGCGCATCTCAAACGAGCTGGGACGCGCGGGATTGGAGCAGGTCTATATCAAAGGTCATGATGGCTCGATTGTATTGACCTCGATCGGAGAGGAAGCTGTCCTGACCGCGATGGCGCGGCATGATGCCAAACTGGGGATGATCTTCCTGGAGATGCGGCGTGCAGCGGAGGACCTGGTCAAACTGGTAGGATGAAGAGAAAGATCGTCAACGATTTTCAAATGGTACGCAATCCCCGATGGGGAGGGCTTCAACGCCCTCCCCATCGCCTTTTATGATGAGAGGTAAGAAATGGCTACAAAATATTTATTCTTCACCGGCGGTGTCGTTTCGTCGGTCGGGAAAGGTGTGACCGCCGCGGCGACGGGCCTGCTCCTCAAGGAGCGCGGGTTCAAGGTCGCGGTGCAGAAACTGGACCCGTATATCAACGTCGATCCCGGGACGATGTCGCCGTACCAGCACGGGGAGGTATACGTGCTGGACGACGGCGCGGAAACCGACCTCGACCTGGGTCACTACGAGCGGTTCATCGACATCCGCCTGAGCCGCGTTAGCAACTTCACCAGCGGGCAGGTCTACGCGGAGATCATCAGCAAGGAGCGCCGCGGAGATTTCCTCGGTGGCACGATCCAGGTCATTCCACACATCACAAACGAGATCAAGCGCCGGGTCGGGCTGGTCGGCAAAGTGACGGGCGCGGACGTGGTGATCGTCGAGGTGGGTGGGACGGTCGGCGATATCGAATCGCAGCCATTCCTCGAGGCGCTGCGCCAGCTCCGGAATGAGGTCGGGCGCGAGAACGTGTTCTTTATCCATGTGACCTGGCTCCCCTATATCGGCGCGACCGGCGAGATCAAGACCAAGCCCACGCAGCACTCAGTCGCGGCGCTGCGCTCGATCGGTATCTCACCAAACATGATCATCGCCCGGTCCGATTATCCTGTGGACCAGGAGCTTTCCGATAAGATCGCGTTGTTCTGTGATGTGGAGAAACAAGCCGTGGTCCCGATGGTGACAAGCGATGTCTTATATGAGGTACCACTCCTCCTCGAACGCGCGGGGGTTGGCGACTACCTGGTCGAAAAGCTGGAGATGAAAGCCACGCGCCAGCCGGATATGAAACCCTGGGAAAAACTGGTGGCGAAAGTAAGAAAGGAAAAGCCAACTGTAAAGGTCGCCCTGGTCGGGAAATACGTCGAACTGCAGGACGCGTATATGTCCGTGCGGGAGGCGCTCAAACATGCAGGCCTTGCCAACGACGTGGAAGTCGATATCGGCTGGGTCCATTCCGCAGACCTGGAAAAAGATAAAGGCTGGGAGATCATTCAAAATTCAGACGGCATCGTCGTCCCCGGCGGGTTCGGGTCGCGCGGCATCGAGGGCAAGATCATGGCGGCGCGGTACGCCCGTGAACGGAAGGTGCCCTATCTTGGCTTATGTTTGGGGATGCAGGTCATGTGCATCGACTTTGCGCGCGGCGTGCTGGACCACGAGGATGCAAATTCAACGGAGTTCGACCGCAGCACGGAATATCCCGTGATCGACCTGATGCTCGACCAGCGCGCCATCACCGATATGGGCGGGACTATGCGGCTCGGATTGTATCCGTGCGAACTGCAGAAGGGGACAAAAGCCGCGGCGGCCTATGGCGTGGACCAGGTCGAGGAGCGCCACCGCCACCGTTTCGAGTTCAACAACGCCTTCAAGGGAGATTTCGAAAAAGGAGGCATGCTCTTCTCGGGCATGTCGCCGGATGGGAAACTGGTGGAGATCGCCGAGATCAAGGACCATCCCTTTATGGTCGGCAGCCAGTTCCACCCTGAATTTCTATCGCGACCGATGCGGCCGCATCCGCTGTTTGTGGGGTTTATCAAGGCAGCCAAGGAAAGGAACGGAAAGAAATGAAAAAACCGAGGTGGAGTCCAGTCCATCTCGGTATTCTTTCTGCTTATCAATATTTTCGTTTCTTCCCCGCTTTTTTCTTCCCAGGGTTTTTCACCGGCACACTGGCAACCGCGGCTGCCACCCCGCCGGCCACCGCCTCCCGATATGGCTCATGCAACGTGACAGGCTGTCCCCGACCCCGCAATCGCAAGTTGAGCATCTCTACAAAGACCGAGAAGCCCATGGCGAAGTAGATGTATCCCTTTGGGATATGCTGGTGCAATCCCTCGACGATCAATGTAAACCCGATCAATAACAGGAAGCTAAGCGCCAGCATCTTGACGGTCGGGTGGCGCTCGACGAAATTCCCAAGGGGTCTGGCCGTAAAGATCATCACAAGCGCGGCGATGATCACCGCTGCGATCATGATCTCGATTTCATCCACCATGCCGACCGCAGTGATCACGGAGTCGAGCGAAAAGACGATATCGAGCAGCAGGATCTGAGCGATCACATTCCAAAACGCCGCTGCCACTCTCGCAGAAACACGTCCTTCCTCCCCCTCCAGCTTTTCGTGGATCTCGTGTACGCTTTTCCAGAGCAGGAAAAGCCCGCCTGCAATCAATACCAGGTCGCGGCCCGAAATCTCGAAATCAAATACGGAAAAGAGCGGCGCTGTCAGACCGATGATCCAAGAAAGCGAAAACAGCAGCAGAATGCGGGTGATCACAGCCAGCGCGATGCCGGTTGTCCGTGCTCGCTGCTGTTGATCCTGTGGGAGCTTGCCGGCCAGAATTGAAATGAAAATTACATTGTCCACACCCAGAACAAGCTCGAGCGCAACCAGCGTCAGAAATGCGATCCAGGTCTCGGGTTGAGTAATCCAATCCATACAAATCTCCTTGAGAAGGTGAGTGCGTCGAAGTATAACGCAGTCCCATCTCATTTCAAAGCCCTTTGAATGAAGGCGAGTCCAGACCGCGGTCTTCGCATCTGTCCCACAACTCGTACTGTGGATCTCTTCTCGTACAAAGACGAAGAGATGCCGTTAAGGAAAAACTCAACGGTCCTCCATTGCTGTTCGCCTGCAGGACAACCGCAGCCGAGTCTCGTGAACGATAGGAGGTACTCCTGAGTTCAGTCGGATATCCGGGTTTCGATCTTGAATATTTTCGAGGGAATGCAACTCACTCAATGCTATAATTCCTGCGATCAGAATGGCTACCTCCGACCTTACCACCCTCTCCCAATCCTCCCTGCAGGACTATGTGGACTGCGCGCGCCGGTTCAAGCTGCGCTATCTGGACCGTCTCTCCTATCCCGCTGTGGAGGTCGAACCCACCCTGGAAAATGAGAGGCGACTGCAGGAAGGTGAATACTTCCACCGGCTCGTGCAGCAGCATCTGATTGGCATCCCAATAGAGCACATTGGCAGACTCGCCAACACGCCGGATCTGCAGCGCTGGTGGGAGAACTTCCGGACGTTCAGCCAGACAAGCCTGACGGGCCTCACAAACTGTCTGCCGGAGGTTAGTCTCTCTGCGCCACTCGGCAGACATCGGCTGCTCGCAAAATACGATCTGATCGCCATCCGGAACGGGAAGGCTCTCATCTATGACTGGAAGACGTATCGCAGGCGCCCGCGCAACGAGTGGCTGTCCGCGCGCATGCAGACGCGCGTCTACCGGGCATTACTGGTCCAGGCGGGCGCGCATCTCAACAGCGGCCGACCCTTCGAGCCGGAACAGATCGAGATGATCTACTGGTTCGCGGATTTTCCGGACGAGCCGGCGCGCTTCCCCTACAATGCCGCGCAGTTTAAACGGGATTGGGATCTGCTGGCCAAGCTGGAGGCGGAGATCGGGTCCGCTGCAGACTACCCGCTCACAGAGGACCGTCAAAAATGCGCCTTCTGCACCTACAGATCCTACTGCGAGCGCGGCATCCGCGCCGGAGATATGGAGCAGGCCGAGGCAGAGATGGAGGCTGAGTCCCTTTTCGATGTCAACTTCGAGCAGATCGGCGAGATCGCATTCTAAACTAGGGGCGGGTTGACAACCCGCCTTACCTCACATATATCCCCAAATGTGTCCCTACGGGCCTTTCCCTGCCGGGGATGTAATTATCTATAGGAGAATTCAGGATCACCGGCTCGCCGTCCTCTCCCTCGATCACCATGGTCGAAGAGCCGCCCCCATCCAGACTCATCGCGATATACGCTCCGTAATCGATGAGCAGCTCGGCCAACTCGGTAAAGGTTGCGCCTCCACTATAAAAAGGCTGGCGTCCGTCCACGACAACGATATAGACATAACGTCCATTCCGGTTGATCCCAATGGCGGTACGCGGATGGACCTTTTCTTCACCCAGATCGGGCGCCACTTCTCCCTTTAACACGATCATACGATCGCCGGAAATGGCATTATAGGGTCTATTCGGCCGGTTATTGAACGATAAGCCATTCCTGCGGCTGATGTAAAGAGTAGGCTCGACCTTGGCTGTATCGTCACCCATCCAGTAGACATCCCCGTTCGATGCAGTGAAACCGGCGGGCGTAACGGGATCTCCGGCATGCGGATAATAGTCCGCGGGACTGCGCGACCACCATGGATAGAATCCACTCCCGTTGATGGCAATCTGCAGGCCGAATTCGTCCAGGAATTGAGAAGTCGTACGGGCCTTCAACGGATTCTCGCCATCCGGGTCCGGGGGCGTGACAAAGAACTCGATCCCTTTCGTCTTCGTGTCGATCGTCAGCACATGCGCGATCATCGGGCGCGGGACCCAGCGGACGACGCGGCGATAGGTCACGCCTTCATACAGCTCCTGTTTCACCGGGATGGGTGCAGGCCGGCCGTGGTCATAGAAGAGATAACCGCCGACACACAGGCTCATCAGGACAAGCAGGCCAGTGCCGATTAATATCCGCCTTCCGGATTTCATAGCAGGGATTCTAGCGTGAAAGTATTATTCCCAAATTCAGTAAATCACGAAAGTTTAGAGGATACCCGAAAACAGGGGTGCGGGGCGACCGCCCGCGCCCCTGTTTTCGGGCTTCTCTCAGTCGTTTCGTGATTTACTGAAATTAATAAAAGTAAGGGTACTACGTTACCAATTCCTGTTCGGCCTGGCGCATGGTCTTGAAGGATTCAATCGCAACCTCCAGCATGGACAGGTCCGGCTCGCGGGTCGTCAGGGACTGCAGGGCCAGATTTGGCTTGATCAGGAAACGCACAATCGGCGAATTCAAGTGGTTAGCCGTCCAGCGGATGTATTCCACGGCGACCCCGGCGAGAACGGGGATCAAGAGAATACGGCTGGCCAGCCGCCAGAACATAGGCAGCGGTCCGAGCGCGGTGAAGACCAGGATGGAGATCAGCACCAGCGTCAACAGGAAGGCCGTGCCGCAGCGCGCATGCTCGATCGGGAATTTTGCGACGTTTTCCGGCGTGAGCTCGGCGCCTGCCTCATAGGCATTGATCGTCTTGTGCTCGGCGCCATGGTAGCCGAAGAGGCGCCGGACGTCGGGCATGAAGCCGATCGCCCAGATATAAGCGATGAGCAGGATCAGACGGAGCACACCTTCGACAAGGTTGTTCAGCCATGGACTCCAGCCAAGATACCGCTCGGCAAGCCCGCCGACGCCGGCAGGGAAGAGAAAGAACAGACCGATGCCGATCGCCAGCGAAATGCCGAGTGTCAGGTACAGGGCAGGGCCTTCGAGTTTTTCATCCTCGCCCGTCTGCGTGTTGGCGGAGAGGGTCAGGGCGCGCATCCCGAGCCCGAGCGCGTCCCAGAGCAGGATGACGCCGCGCAGGAACGGGATCTTTGCAATGCGGGAGCGATAAACACCCGCCAGATTCTCCTTATGAACGACAATGTTGCCGTCCGGGGCGCGCATCGCAATGGCAAACGCCTTGCGGCCGCGCATCATCACGCCCTCGATGACGGCCTGCCCCCCATACGAAATGATCTTATCTTCCATACATTACTTTCTCACCCATAATCTTCGTTCTGTGGGAATTTCCGTAGTAAATCCGGCCTCCTTTCACGGGAAAGCTCGGAGAACCATAATTTTATCCCAGGTTGTAGAAGAAATGGATAAATGCGTCGATGCCCTTCCGCCACGTCGGCAGGTGCAGGTGCTCGTTTGGAGAATGGACGTTGTCACTTGGCAATCCCATACCCACCAGCACCGATTCAACCCCGCAGATCTGCTGGAGCAGTGCCACCGCGCCGATGGAGCCGCCTTCGCGGCGATAGAGCGGGCGCTTCCCCCAGGCGGCCTCCATCGCTGCATGCATGGCCCTGACGCCCGGGTTGTTCAGATCGGCGATTGCGAAGGGGCTGCTTGTCAATCTCTTCACCTCCCAGCGGACGGTCTTCGGCGCGTTCTTTTCCATAAAGCGCACCATCTGTTCCTCCACCTCTGCCGCGGTCTGGTCGGGAACGAGCCGGCAGGAGATCTTCGCCATCGCCCTGGCCGGCAGGACGGTCTTCGACCCGGGCCCCGTCCATCCCGATAGCAGCCCGTTGACCTCAAGAGTCGGGCGCGCGCCGGTGCGTTCCGCGGCGATATAGCCTTCTTCGCCCCACAACGCCGCGACGCCGGTCTCCGCCAGATAATGCGCATCGTCGTTGGGGAGGCGGGCAAAATCGGCCCGTTCCTGCTCGGTGATGGGCCGCACGCGATCGTAAAAACCGGGAAGCGTAACGCGTCCCTCTTCATCGTGCATCTTTGCGATCAATTCCGCCAGCACCTGTGCCGGGTTATGCACCACGCCGCCGTATAAGCCGGAATGCAGGTCGGCCCTGGGACCGCTGACATGCACTTCGAGATAAGCCAGTCCGCGCAGGCCATACGTGATGGTCGGCATGTCAATGCCCATCATGCCGGCATCCGGGTTGAGCGAAACGTCCGCTTTGAATTTCTCGGCATGTTTCCTTAGGAAGGGCTCCAGATTCTTCGAGCCGATCTCCTCTTCCCCTTCCAGCAGAAATTTCAGGTTGACGGGCACGCCATTCGACCCACCACTCTGCATTACCGATTCAATCGCCTTGAATGTGGCCAGCACCTGGCCCTTCATGTCGGAAGAGCCGCGCCCGTACAGGCGATCCCCGCGCACCTCCGGTTCGAAAGGCCCGGTCTCCCATAACTCGAGCGGGTCCGCAGGCTGGACATCATAATGCCCGTAGACCAGCACCGTCGGCGCGCCGGGCGCTTTGAGGTAATCCCCATACACAATCGGATGCCCGCCATCCGTGGGCATGACTTCAACGTTTTCGATGCCCAGCCCCTTTAGATGATCTGCAACCCATTCGGCGGCGCGGCGCATTTCGTGACTGTATTCCGCATCCGTGGAAATGGACGGGATTTTGAGGATCTCAATCAATTCTTGCAGGAAGCGTTCCTGATTATGATC
>DASTFG010000320.1:0-15031 GCA_035708785.1 Anaerolineales bacterium | reverse complement strand
GCCAGGCTGCAGAGAATCTGTGCGGCGATGGCCCGGTTGTGGTTGTCTTTGTGAGTCAGGTTCGCAAGCAAATCATCCCAGATTTCATATGCCCAGTCGACAGGTCGGTCGGTGGCTTTAAGGATATGGGCAAAGGCAGCGTTTTGCGCTTCTCGATCTGCTGACCAAAGATCGTCCTCATGCGTTTGAAGTGTATTATCCATTCTATAATTACTTTCCCTCAATTCATCCTCTTCATTTATCAGCGACTAAAAACGTCAGTTCCGTCTTGAACTTCTTCGGGTCTTTCTCAACAGCCGGATCAGAGAAATAGAGCTCGGCACGCCCGTTCCACCACTCCACGCCCTTTTTCTTCGAGGTGCTCCATTTGATCTTGTTTTCCTTCGCCCATTCAAGGAGGGCGACCGTCCCCTTGAAAATCCCTTTGCCCCTATAGGGACCGGTGTAAAGGAGCGTGGCATAGCGACCCGCCGGCAAAAAGTCTGCGGTAATGCGACGGTTACCTTTCACGGCTTTGTCGACGGTAAAGCCAATATCGATGTCCAGTTCTTTGGACATATCGGTGGTGAGGTAGCGAATGATGGCGGGACCGGAAGGTTGTATACCTTTGCTATTCAGCCAGTCATAGACTTCATCCCAGGCAGGCTGCAAATATTTGCCGAAGGGAATCGGAACCGACATGCGAATAGCAGCGTAATTCTGTTTCTTGCGACGTTCCAGTTTGGGTTCAGTCATCATGAGGCACTCTCCTTATCTGGATTGTAGAACATATATTCTACTTCGTCAACAGCAAATCAACCAGACTTCAAGTCAATTTCAAAACCATAATCAAGTCGTTTTGGAGTTCCGTTCCCAATGAAAAGGTCTGAACACCGACTTGCCGAAATCCCCACTTTTTATAAAAATCAATCGCTCTTTGATTCTTCTCCCCGCCGCCTAGCCAGATACAGTCACAAGCTCTATACCTAGCCTCCCTGATCGTTGCGTCCATGAGTTCTTTCCCAACTCCCTTGCCAAGATGCTCCTGTAATGCATAAATCCTTCTTATCTCCAGGGGCCTGTTTCCAGGTATGGCTTGATCCCTACTGTTCATTATGAGCTGGACATATCCTACGGGTGTCCCTGCAGATTCGGCAAGGAGGAAAACAATATCTGGCTGAACAAGCTCGTGGAATTGGATTTCCGGTGAGAATGATTTTCAGGTAAGCATCCATATTTTCAGGCGTGTTATCTGTTGCAAAAGCATCATAAAAGGTCCTTGCTCCTAATTCGGATAACAGTCGTGTATCATCTGTCGTTGCATATCGAATGTTCATATTGGCTCCGCGATAAGCAGACATTTGATCCTTTAATTGCAGTGCCGATAGAGATCATAAAGACTTGCATGCTGGAGAATTATAAACTGCAACTGTGTTTCTCCCTCTTCTCTTCATATTGAATTCACAACCGAGGTCTATACTGGGGGCATAAGTTAGAACAAAAGGAGTGCAAAATGAACGGAAATACCGGTTTACGTATCCTCTCGGCGCTGGTGCTTGTCGCCGCGATCGCAGGCATTGCCTACTTTGCCTTCCAGGCCGGGGTTGCCCAGGGATCGCCGATCGCGATCGAGGCGCCCTCCGGCGAGACCGCGCCCTTGCCCTATCCGTATTATGGATATTGGAGGCCCTACCACTCATTCGGATTTGTCTTCGGGTTCTTCGGCTTCCTGATCGTGCTCTTCCTCTTCTTCGCCGCTTTGAGGGCGTTTCGCTTCTTCCTCTGGGGGCCGCGTTGGGGCTGGGGGCGCCATCACGGTCCGTGGGGACGGCAGTGGGAGAATGGTATCCCGCCGATGTTCGAGGAATGGCACAAGCGGGCGCATGCTCAGTCCGAAGAAAAGAAAGAATAATATAATCTGTAGGGGCGGACCGCGGTCCGCCCCTACGAAAACGACATGAAAACCATCCTAGTGGTTGACGACGAACCCAAGATCACACAGCTCGTGCGCGATTATCTGGAGCGCGCCGGTTTTGGCGTACTCACCGCGCATGATGGAAAACTGGCGCTCACCCTGGCGAAGACCGAAAAACCCGACATGATCATCCTTGACCTGGGCCTGCCTCACCTCGATGGCCTGGATTTCACCCGCGAGTTTCGTAAAGCCTCCAACGCCCCAATCATTATGCTGACGGCCCGCGCCGAAGAAACAGACAAGCTTATCGGGCTCGAGCTCGGCGCCGACGAGTACATGACCAAGCCGTTCAGCCCGAAGGAGCTGGTGGCGCGTGTCCGGGTTGTATTTCGACGGATCGAAAACCTCGTCAGCGCAAATACGGAGATGATCCGGGTGGCAGATCTTACTCTCGATGTGCCGCGCATGCGCGTCCGTGCAGAACAGCGCGAGGTCGAAGAACTGACGCCAACCGAATTCGAACTGTTGGCCACACTGGCGCGCCAGCCCGGGCGTGTCTTCACGCGCGCGCAATTACTGGACGCGATCCACGGCGTGGCATTTGAATCCTATGAACGCGCCATCGACGCGCATATCAAGAACATCCGCCGCAAGATCGAAGTCAAAGCCGGTCAGCCGCAATATATCCTGACAGTCTATGGCGTTGGTTACAAGTTTGCGGATAAATGACACACCACCCTCGCTTTTCCTCTCACCGGCGTCCGCTCTGGTGGCCCGAAAATGAAGAATGGCCTCCGACGCGCGAGGCCTGGCGACGCGTGCGCAGACGCAACCCGTTCTTTCGCCGGATGGGCTGTTTTTTCATCGGGTTTGCGTTTCTGGCCTTCATAGGTCTATTAGCGATCCTGCGGTTCATTCTCGCACCATTTTTAGAGTTTTATGGCCCTCCGCCTTTTGATCGGCCCGATTTCATCGTGCCTTTTGGCATCCTCGCATTTCTCTTCTTGATCCTTGCGGTCTTCTGGGGCATACGCAGTCTGCGGCGGATGTCTGTCCCGCTGGATAATTTGCTGGAGGCCTCCGAAAGAGTTGCGCAGGGAGATTTCTCCGCGCGTGTTGAGGAAAAGGGCCCGCCTGAGGTCCGGGCGCTGACGCACGGCTTCAATTCGATGGCCGAGCGCTTGCAGGTCAACGACCGGCAGCGGCGCAACATGCTGGCAGATGTGTCGCACGAGCTGCGGACGCCGATCACGGTCATCCAGGGGAATGTGGAAGGGATTCTGGATCGTCTGTACCCTGCGGATGAGGACCGGCTGAAGTCCATCCTGGAGGAGACGCAGGTCCTCTCTCGGCTGGTAGACGATTTGCGGACGCTGGCCCTGGCAGAAAGCGGTGGCCTGTATCTGAAGCGGGAACCGGCCAATCTGGCCCAAGTCATTCGCGATGCGGTCTCCGGCTTTGATGCGCAAATCAGAGAAAAGGAAATTCGAGTCGAGATGGCACTGGAGGGCGAAGAGGATGTCAATATCGATCCTCAACGCCTCCGTGAGGTCTTAGCCAACCTGCTGTCTAACGCGTTACGATATACACCCCGCGGCGGGGAGATCCGAATCCGATTAGCGGGGGGCGGTCCGGGGGAAGAGCGAAACGCAGCTCTCTCCATTGAAGATAACGGTCCGGGCATTGAACCGGCTGATCTGCCGCACGTCTTCGAGCGCTTCTATAAATCCAGTGATTCGGGCGGAATGGGACTGGGTCTGTCGATTGCGAAATATCTGGTGGAGGCGCACGGCGGGAAGATCTGGGCTGAGAGCGAGACAGGCAGGGGTACAAAGATTTCATTTACGCTCCCGCTGTAACCGCGCAGTTAGTGATCCCGCCGACATCGTGGTAAAATATGCCACTGTGATTTCAGCCCGCGAGCGCGTCCTTTCACGCATCCCCTCCCTTGCCTGCCTGAGCACAAAAACACTAAAGGAGTAAGTTGAATGGTTCGTATCCGTTTACGTCGTATTGGTCTCAAAGGCCAACCCACGTACCGCATTGTGGCTGCCGATAAGGAATCCCCTCGCGACGGCCGCTTTCTGGAAATCCTGGGATTTTATAACCCGCGCACAAACCCTGCAACGATTCACGTCAAGGAAGACCGCGTGTTTCACTGGATGAAGAACGGCGCTTTGCCGACGGACTCCGTCGAGCAGGTTTTCAAGAGCGCAGGTGTGCTGGATCGCTTCGAACGCTTCAAGAAGGGTGAGCCTGTTGAGGCTCTTCTGAAGGAAGCGGAGGAGGCAGAAACCAAGCGCGGGGCCTCCGTCAAGACCAGCCAGTGATTTCTATGTGTTGTTGTGAGGGCGGTGCACCTATGGCTGCGGCCCCAGGCTCACAATAACGTGGGAAACATTATGAAAGATCTGATAGAGTACATTGCCAAATCGCTGGTCGATCATCCGGATGCCGTGCAGGTGCGCGAAAGCGGGGGCGGCTCTCGCGTCCGCATCGAGCTCCGCGTTGACCGGGATGATATGGGCCGCGTGATCGGAAAAGGCGGTAAGGTTGCCAACTCCATCCGCACGCTCCTGCGAGTGGCGGCCGAACGGCAGGGCAAGCAAGCCAACCTCGATGTGGTAGAGCCAGAATAATGGCAGATGACCAAAAGACCGCAGGCTCGCCGTCCGGCGAGCCTGTCTATTTGACCGTTGGTTTTCTCCGGCGTCCCCACGGTGTCCAAGGGGAGATCATCATGGACCTGCACACCGACTTCCCCGAACGGCTGAAAAAGGGCAAAAAACTCTGGCTTGGCGAGGATCACCGGCCCGTGATACTGGCCAGTGCACGTCCGCATGCCAAAGGCATGTTGCTCAAGTTCAAAGACATGGACACACCGGAAGAGGTGGGCGAGTTCCGTAATCAATGGGTATATGTCAAGGCGTCGAATGTGCCGCCATTGCCGGAGGGGCAAATGTATCAACACGAGCTTTTTGGATTTGCGGTGGTCGATGAGCATAACAATTCGCTCGGCCACTTGGTGGAAATCATCGAGACGGGCGCGAATGATGTGTATGTTGTCCGGGATTATTCCGGGCATGAAATTCTTTTGCCTGCCATCCCCTCCGTCATCCTGGAGCTGGATCGTGCCCGCCGATTAATGCGCGTTCACCTGCTGGAGGGGTTATAATCCGCGCCTGAACAATGGACGATAAACGCTACTGGATTGGCTTCAACCTAATCAAAGGGATTGGCGCCGTGCGCATGCAGGCGTTGATCCAGCATTTTGGCGATCTGGAAGTTGCCTGGAAGGCGTCCCCGGGCGAACTGGCGGAAGCCGGCCTGGGCGCGAAAGTGATCGAGCGCATCCTCCAGGCGCGCGCGGAAATCGATCTGGAAAAGCTCTGGGCAAGAATCGAAGCCCAGGGAATCACGATCCTCACCTGGGAAGATGATAATTATCCGGGACGCTTAAGAGAGATTGACCAGCCGCCACCTGTGCTGTATGTTCGCGGTGAGTACCTGCCTGACGATCTGTTTGCGGTTGCCATCGTCGGCACGAGGCGAGTGACTGCCTATGGCAGGCAGATCACCGAGGAGCTAGCCTCCTTCCTGGCAGCGAACGGTATTACTGTGATCAGCGGTCTGGCGCGGGGCGTGGATGCGATTGCTCATCAAACCACTTTAAAGGCCGGTGGAAGAACCATTGCAGTATTGGGCTCGGGCGTGGACAAAATTTATCCGCCCGAACACCGCGGACTGGCAGAGCGCATGACCGGGCGCGGCGCGGTCATCAGCGATTATGCGCCGGGCACGCCGCCCGACGCATCCAACTTTCCTCCGCGCAACCGGATCATTTCCGGGTTGTCACTGGCGGTCGTCGTCGTCGAAGCGGGTGAAACCAGCGGTGCCTTGATCACCGCCGAGTTCGCCGCCGAACAGGGACGTGAAGTCTTTGCCGTGCCCGGTAGTATCCTTGCGCCGCAAAGCAAGGGCACCAATAAGCTGATTCAAAGAGGCGCGCTGCCTTTGTTGAGTATGAACGATTTAATGCAGGCGCTGGATCTCACGCGTATGGGAGAACAGAAAGCCGCGCGCAAGCTGATCCCCGCGGATGAAACAGAAGCGCGTTTGATGAACGTACTGGGTAGTGAGCCCTTGCACGTAGATGAAATCCGTAACCAAGCTGAGCTGCCTATTGAAAAAGTTTCCGCCACATTAGCCTTAATGGAGCTCAAAGGGATGGTTCGTCAAGTGGGTGGCATGAATTATGTCGCTGTGCGTGAGGAACAGTCCGACTATTTTGCCTAGGATTCAGGAAATGGAACATACGTACGCTGTGATTATGGCCGGCGGCGGAGGTACCCGCCTTTGGCCGGTTTCAAGAAAGGAAAAACCGAAACAGCTGCTGTCTTTATTAGGAAAAGAAACCTTGTTTCAGAGCACTGTGGCTCGTCTTGAAAAACTCTTTCCGCCGGAACGGATCTTGATCGTGACCGTCGCCGAACTGGCCCGCGAGATGCAGGAGCAGGCGCCCTCGATCCCTGTGGAGAATTATGTGATCGAACCCGCTCCCCGAGGTACGGCATCTGTGGTAGCATTGGCGGCTGCGGTGCTTAGAAAGCGCGATCCAGAGGCCGTCATGGCAATCCAGACCTCGGATCACTATATACGCAACAAGGATTTATTCCATTATCTGATGCGGACCGCGTTCGATGTTGCGAACAGGAATTATCTGGTGACACTGGGAATCACGCCGACATTTCCGTCTACGGCGTACGGTTATATCCAACAAGGTGATTCACTGGATGGCGAATATAAATATCCTGTGTACATGGTGAAGCGGTTTATAGAAAAACCGGATGAAGAGACCGCCCAGCAATTGCTTCGCAACGGCGACCACTCATGGAACAGCGGCATGTTCGTCTGGCGCGCTGACGCCATCCTGGAAGAGATCCAGAAGCAAATGCCAGACCTTTTCCAGGCGGTCAGCGAGATCTCTGCTGCATGGGATACTCCCAGGCGGAACGATGTGTTGCAGGAACACTGGCAGGATTTGAAGAATCAGACCATCGATTATGGCATCATGGAAAAAGCCAAGCAGGTTGCGGTGCTGCCTGCAGGTGGTTTGGGCTGGAGTGATGTAGGCTCCTGGAATTCACTGTTTGAGGTACTCCTGCCAGATATGAACGGAAATGTTGCCACCAACGCGCAGCACCTGGCGGTCGATACGCATAATACGCTTGTGTATAGCGACGACGAGCAGCGCCTCGTGGTGACGATTGGTCTGGATGACATGGTTGTTGTGGATGCAGGTGATGTTTTGATGATCTGCAAAGCAGATCAGTCGCAAAAAGTACGCGATGTCGTGGAGCACTTGAAAAGACATCGCCAGGAGAAGTATTTGTAGAAACTGTCATTGCGAGCCGGGAAATTTGCTCGCCTCGTCATGGCATTTGCAAAGGTTGATGCATGGAAGCCTATTGTATGAAGTGTAAAACCAAGCGTGAGATGAAGGACCCTGTTGCCAGTTTCAACGCAAAAGGGTCTCCTGTCACGATTGGTATTTGCCCCGTTTGTGGAACAAAGCTATATAGGATGGGTCGGACAGAGGCACACGAGGGATTGACTCCGCCTCCCAAGCCTGAGAAGGTGGAAAGGCGCGCCGGCAAGCTGGTCGTCGTCGAATCCCCGGCGAAGGCAAAGACTGTGGGACGTTATCTCGGCAAGGGCTATACCGTCCGCGCCTCGGTGGGTCATGTACGTGACCTGTTGAAGTCCCAGCTTTCGGTGGACGTGGAGAATAACTTCACGCCGAAGTATCGCGTCCCCAACGAAAAGAAGGATGTGGTCAAGGAGCTCAAGAAGCTCGCGCAAAAAGCCGAAGAGGTCTATCTGGCAACCGACCCGGATCGCGAAGGGGAATCGATTTCCTGGCATCTGATGGAAGCGGCGCAGATCGATCCCGAGCGCGCAAAACGTGTGATCTTTCATGAGATCACCGAACCCGCGATCCGGGAAGCCTTTTCGCATCCGAGGAGTATCAACATGGATCTGGTGGATGCGCAGCAGGCGCGGCGCATTCTCGACCGGCTAGTCGGATACAGCATCAGCCCGATCCTCTGGGAGAAAGTCCGCGGGCGCCTCTCGGCAGGCCGCGTCCAATCGGTGGCGCTCCGGTTGATCGTGGAGAGAGAGCGCGAGATCCAGGCATTTGTGCCGGTGGAGTACTGGTCCATCCATGCGGAGCTCAAACCCGAAGGTTTGGATTCCACATTTATGGCCAAACTGGCAAAGATCGACGAGAAAGAGCCGGAGTTGCCGAATGAGGAGACTGTCAAGCCAATTCTGGTGGACATGGAAACCGCGGCATATTCGATCACGAAGATCAAGCGCGGCGAGCGCAGGCGCAAACCGGCCGCGCCGTTCACGACCTCCACTTTGCAGCAGGAGGCATCCCGCAAGCTGGGCTTTACGGCCAAACGCACGATGGCACTGGCCCAGGGGTTATATGAGGGGCAGGATGTGGGGAATGGGGGGGCGACCGGCCTGATCACTTACATGCGCACCGACTCGACCAATGTTTCCGCATCGGCCCAGCGAGAGGCAAGGCAATACGTCACCGCGAAATATGGCAGTGACTTCCTGCCTCCGACTCCGCCTCAATATAAGACCAGGTCTGTAAACGCGCAGGAGGCCCATGAGGCTATTCGCCCGACCTCCGTCATGCGCGATCCCGAGCAGATCAAGGGGTTTCTTGAACCGGCGATGTACAAACTCTATCGCCTGATCTGGCAGCGCTTTGTGGCCTCCCAGATGGAAGCGGCGGTTTACGATACATTACAGGTCGAGGTTACAGGAAAATCCGGTGAGCGCACGTATCTGCTGCGCGCTTCCGGTTCGACCGTGAAGTTTGCAGGTTTCCTGGTGGTCTATGAAGAAGCGAAGAATGAAGATGTGAAGTCCGAGGACGAGGAGAACGTTCAAATCCCGGCGGGCATCGCCGAGGGACAAAAACAGAAGCTCATCCGTCTGATCCCGGAACAGCATTTCACCCAGCCTCCGCCGCGCTATTCGGAAGCCTCCCTTGTACAGGCGCTCGAAGAAGATGGCATCGGTCGCCCGTCCACGTACGCGCCGACGCTGTCTACGATTCAACAACGTGGATATGTGGTGCGCGAAGAGAAGCGCCTCGTACCCACAGAGATCGGCATGCAGGTCAATGATCTCATGGTGCAGTACTTCCCTGACATCGTCGACTTGAATTTTACGGCGCGCATGGAAGAAGACCTGGACATGATCGCGAACGGTCAGGCCGAGTGGGCGGAGGTCATGCACGAGTTCTACCGTCCGTTCGCCGAGGATGTCAGAAAGGCACAGGCGGAAATGCCTGTCGTAAAGAGCGGCCCAGAGCCGATCGGCCGCCAGTGCCCCGAGGACGGCGGTGAGCTTGTCATCCGACACGGGCGGTTTGGAAAGTTCATCTCGTGCTCGAACTTCCCGGCCTGCCGGTATACCGAGCCGTGGCTGGAGAAGATCGGCGTCAAATGCCCCAAGGATGGCGGAGAGCTCATCGAACGGAAGACGCGCAAGGGCCGCACGTTCTATGGCTGCGCGAATTACCCGCAGTGTGATTTCACGTCGTGGAAGCGGCCTCTCAAGCAGCCATGTCCGAATTGCGGCGGGCTGCTGGTCGTCGCAGACAGGCAAAAAGCCCAGTGCACGAATTGCCAGGAGACCTTCCAGCTGGAAGACATCGTCCCTGAAACTGTTGAATAATCCTCTTGCGAAGGTCGGGCTCTTACCACCGCTGCGCAAGAAGAATCCGAATAGGAGATTGAAATGCACTTCGCTCCCTTACCGTATCTCGATCCCGGCTCCGGCAGTTTTTTGATCCAACTGCTAATCGCCGCGCTGCTGGGCATCGGCGTGGCTGTGCGCGCATCGTGGAGCAGAATCAAAGGCTGGTTCGGCATTAAGCCGAAGACCGATGAGGATGACGACGAAACAAGCAAATAGCGAACAGCTCGCCGCTTCCTTCCGCGACCCGAGCGGGTTCCTGTTTTCCCGCGACGGGGTTCTCTACCGGCAGGTCAACCGCGCCTATGAGCAGGAATACAGGCGGTTGATAGAATCCGGCCTGTACGAGAAGCTGGTCAAGGCTGGCCTGCTGATCCCGCATACGGAGGTGGATCCGTTTCCCGCTCGAGGAGATGAGGCTTTTAGGGTCATCCGGCCGGAGCGCGTCCCGTTCATTTCCTATCCATACGAGTGGTCCTTCGGCCAACTGAAGGATGCGGCGCTGGCGACACTGTCCATCCAGCGGCGCGCCCTCAAAGCGGGGATGTCCCTCAAGGATGCAAGCGCATACAACATCCAGTTTGTGCTCGGCAAACCGACCTTGATCGATACATTGTCGTTTGAGTCCTATCGAGAGGGACAACCATGGGTGGCTTACCGCCAGTTTTGCCAGCATTTCCTCGCCCCCCTTGCACTGATGGCCCTGAGGGATATCCGCTTGAACCAGCTGTTGCGCGTATATATCGACGGTGTGCCTCTCGACCTGGCAAGCGAATTGCTGCCCTGGAGCACCCGCTTTAATTTTGGATTGTTGACCCACATTCATCTCCATGCAAAGGCACAGAAAAAGTACGCCGGCCAAGATGTGAAATCGCGCGGAAGCGCGACTTTCAGCAAGCAGGCGATGACCGGACTGATCGACAGCCTGGATGCGGCGATCCGAAAATTGAACCAGGATCCGGGCGGGACGGAATGGGGCAATTATTACGATATCACGAACTATTCGGATGCGGCATTCGAGCATAAGAAGCAGCTTGTCGGTGCGTGGGTGAAGCAGGTCAATCCCGGCCTGATATGGGACCTGGGGGCCAACACCGGCGTGTTCAGCCGCGTGGCCAGCAGCAGCGGCTCATTTGTCGTATCGTTCGACATCGATCCCGCGGCCGTGGAGCAGAATTATCGCCAGGCGAAGAAGGAAAAGAGCGAAAACTTGCTGCCGCTGCTTCTCGATCTGACAAATCCCAGCCCCTCCCTCGGCTGGGCCAATCGCGAACGCGATTCATTCGCTTTGCGCGGGCCGGCCGATCTGGTTCTGGCATTAGCTCTCATCCATCACCTTGCAATATCAAATAATGTTCCATTGCCTCAACTATCGGGCTTCTTGGCCGAGACGGGGAAATGGCTGGTGATCGAATTCGTCCCCAAATCCGACAGCCAGGTGCAGCGGTTGCTCGCTTCACGCGAGGATATTTTTCCTGATTACACGCGTGAAGGATTTGAGGCCGCGTTCAGCAGGAGATTCAGGATCGACAGTGCGGTCAATGTACATGAATCGGAACGCGTGTTATATTTGATGGAAGGCAAGTGACAAGACTGGCACGATCGGCGGTCATTATGTTCAAGGGATGGTATATAATAAGTAAACCTCCCTCAAAAAGGAATAAGCCATGGAAGCGTTAACTGCGATCGCCAGAAATCAGCTTCAAACCACAAGAGCGGTTCTCATCCTGGGTGTGGTCTTGGGCCTGATTCTTGGCCTGTTGATTGGCTGGGTGCTCTGGCCCGTACAATGGACAGACGCCACTGCCGAAGTCCTGCGTGAAGATCTGCAAAGGGATTATCTGCGCATGACCATCGATTCCTATAACCGGACGGGTGATGCGAATCGGGCCATGGAGCGCTGGGATAGTTTGGGCGATGAAGCAGACTCCACATACTTCGCGCTGTTGAACGATCCCGGATATCTGAACACCGCTGATATTCAATCCTTCGGCGGTCTGATCCAGAACGTGAGAGGCGCGCCTCCCACACAGCCGGCGCCCGGAGCCGGAGGGACAGGGACTTCTGGCATGCGCTCGGCAGTCCTGATTGCATCTATCGTCGTTGTGCTGGCCCTGGTCGCAGTCGGCGCTCTCTACTTGTGGCGATTGCTTCGGAGGGGAACCGGCACGATCACGCCTGTGATGCAGGCGGCTGAAGCCAGCCGCCACGCGGAGAAGACCAACTTCGAGGAGATGGGTCTTGCCCCGCCGATCACACAGACCATGACCACCTATGTCCTGGGCGATGATCTCTACGATGAGTCGTTCAGCATCGATACTGCCGGCGGAGAGTTTCTGGGTGAGTACGGCGTCGGCGTTTCGGAAACGGTCGGCGTGGGGGAGCCGAAGAAGGTCGCGGCGCTTGAGATCTGGCTATTCGACAAGAACGATATCAAGACCGCTACAAAAGTGTTGATGTCCGAGTATGCGTACAACGACCCCAATATCCGCGCACGGCTTGAGCCAAAAGGCGAACTGGTTGTCGTCAAGCCGCAGGAGCAGGTTTTGCTCGAGACGGCAACATTGCAATTGCTCGCAACGGTCGTGGATATGGAATATGGAACCGGCGCGATGCCCCAGAACAGTTACTTCGAGCGCATCACCCTTGAGCTTGCGATCTGGCCCCGCAGCGGACAGTAAATCCCCACTTAAATCAGAAGAGACCAGCATTCTGGTCTCTTTTTGATTGGGGCGCCGTCCCGAAGGTTGAAGTGCGCAACAAGCTTTTCCCTCGGAAAACTTTCGAGACGCTTTATTGTCTGTTACTCGATCTTCAGGATCTTGAAATTGATCTTTCCACCGGGCGTATCCGCCTCGACCACATCCCCGACCTTGTGATCCATCAGCGCGCTGCCGATGGGGGATTCATTCGATATTTTGCCGTTCCGCGGGTCAGCCTCCTTTGCGCCGACCAGATCGTATGTCTCCGGATCGAAATCACCCTCCTGGACTGTCACTCGTGAGCCCACCGTCACAACATCACCTTTCGTCTTTTCCACAATGACTGCCGTCCGCAGGACGGTTTCGATCTCCTGGATCCGGCCTTCGAGAAAGGCCTGGTCTTCCTTGGCTTTGTGATAGTCTGCGTTTTCAGAGAGGTCGCCCATCTGGATGGCAGCACGGAGCCGCTGGGCGAGCTTTTCGCGGCGTGGGCCTGTCAGCTCTGCCAGTTCTGCCCTGAGCTTGATTTCACCTTCCGGTGTCAGATACGTCGGTTGATTCATGTTGACCTCACAATCTATGGCTTTTCCAGTGGATTAAATAGTTTCTGGTGTTCCTCGATAGCATACCGGTCGGTCATGCCTGCAATGTGATCGCAGATCGTGCGCTCCAGCCCGCGCATGTCGATGCGTTTTTGCACCTGGTTCGGAAGGATCAGAGGCTCGGCGCAGTAGGCGTGGAACAGGTCTGAAATCAGTCGCTCGGCCTTGACCTGCATCCGTACGACGCGATAGTGGCGATAAAGGTTCTTGTAAAGAAAATCTTTGAGTTCGCGGTTGCGCCGCTGCATCTCTTCGCTGTAGCCGATCACGTTGTGCTTGAGTCTTTGAATGTCGAGCGCGGACTTGACGTTGCTCTCCCTGAGCCGCTTATCGGTTGCCTCGATCATATCCGTGACCATCAGGCCGACCAGCTGGCGGATCATTCGGTGGCGCTCGATATCGTCAAGGACTGGCCCGCGCCAGTGATAGGTCTCGCGCAGGATCTCCCACAGGGCAATGCCGTCCAGCATCTGCGGTGTGATCATGCCTGAGCGCAGGCCGTCGTCCAGGTCGTGGGTGGTATAGGCCAGCTCATCCGCCACGTTGGCGATCTGCGTCTCGAGGTTGCCGCGCAGATCCGGGTTGTAATCGCGGGCGTCCGAAATATCGTATTCCGACTCGTGCTTGACCATACCCTCGCGGACTTCCCAGGAAAGGTTGAGTCCGGGGAACTCCGGATAGCGCTGTTCGAGCTCGGTGACGATGCGCAGGGATTGCCTGTTGTGGTCGAACCCGCCGTGATCCTTCATCAAGCGTGACAGCGCGACCTCGCCCGAATGTCCAAACGGGGAGTGTCCGAGATCGTGCGCGAGACAGATAGCCTCGACCAGGTCCTCGTTCCCGCCCAGGGCCCGCGCCAGCGTCCGGCCGATCTGCGCCACCTCGAGCGTGTGGGTGAGGCGGGTCCTGAAGTAGTCACCTTCATAATTGATAAAGACCTGGGTCTTGTATTCCAGCCGCCGGAAGGCGGTGGTGTGGAGGATGCGGTCCCGGTCCCGTTGGAAGGTTGTGCGATACTCTGGCTCGTTATCCAGATAGGCGCGGCCCTTTGAGTCCTTGCTGTGCATGCCGTACGGCGCAAGGCTTTTGTCCTCAATCTCTTCGAGCTGCTGGCGGGTGAAGAACATGGCCTGCCTTTCTGACGAAGATGTCATTGCGAGCCTCTTGGTTGAGACGGAAGCGTCGAAACCAAGGGTGAAGCAATCTCATGATACGAGGAGATTGCTTCACCGCCATCCTTCGCTTCTGCTCAGGATGTCAGCGGCTCGCAATGACAGTTGTATAATGGGGCGAGAGGGGGTCGAACCCTCACGGTGTTGCCACCGATGGATTTTAAGTCCATTGCGTCTGCCGATTCCGCCATCGCCCCTTCAGCGGGTAGATAACCTCTGGATGGGATGGTCTTCTGCGTGTATTTTACTATAATCCTACGGGTTTAAAAGTCTCTCAAACAAGATTTTTATTATTCTTTTGTAAGGTATGCATTCAAAATTGAGAGCTGATAATCCCACAGTTGGAGGAGCAAATGCAAGCGCAAAGCCTGGACAAAGGCGAAAAGAATATTGATGTCCCGATCTAGTTCGCCTTGTATTGTATGACAAAAGGAGAATCAAGTGCAGAAATGGGAATACATGGTCACTGCCAACCTCTGGAGCGAGGAGACCAACAGCTTCTACCGGTACGAAGATGAGAACGATAGCCAGCCGGTCAGTATTCTGTTGGGAAAAGGAAGCATAGAATGTGTGATAGGATGGGCTCTTGCCGCCGATGGACTTTAAGTCAGCGTGTATATTGGCTGCCATGGTACTTCATTTTGAAACGCTTTCCAGCCGGGCCGCGTTGTCGCGGTTCATGAGGTAACGGCTCCGCCAATCTTTCACGAAAAATGGAAGATAAAGCAGTACTACGGTCGTGATGCCGATCAATTCCATGTACAAAATATAAACTGGCCATTCGGGTAATAGATCCAGCAAACTGGGGGTATCCGGCTTGTAGTTGATCATCAGGTAGTTGCTGCCAATCGCGGAGTTGATGAAGAACACCACCGC
>DASTFG010000319.1:0-3697 GCA_035708785.1 Anaerolineales bacterium | reverse complement strand
CTGACCGCGGCCTGCGCGGCCGGATGGACCCTGGTCGCGCCCCCGACGATGCCCACGGCCATCGGCATTTCGAGCGTGCCAACCAGACTGCCGTCCGCGCCGATGTTCCAGGTGGAAAGGGAGGTGTATCTGCCGGCGCGCGCAGCGTAGGCGTGCGCGCCCGCTTCGATGGCGCGCCAGTCGTTGCCTGTAGCGATGACGACCGCGTCCACGCCGTTCATGATGCCCTTGTTGTGGGTCGCGGCACGGTAGGGGTCTGCGGCGGCGAAGGCGTAAGCGGCGATGATCCCATCTCGGACGGTCTCGCCCGCAAAATCGTCGAACGCCAGCTCCCGAACGGGGATGGTGCAGCGCGCCCGGGCAATCCGCCGGTCCGCCAGGTTCGAGAGGATGCGCAGATGGACCTTTCCACCGGTAATGGCCTCGACGCGAGGCGCAAGCCGCTCACAGGCCGTATTGACCGCGTTCGCGCCCATTGCATCCCGCACGTCGTAGATGAGGTGGACGACGATAAAGCCTCCAATAGGAGATTCTTCGAAGATGCGCACTTCCAGGTCGCGTGCGCCGCCGCCGAACTTCTTCAGGACGGGGTCGATCGTGTCGGCTTCGGCAAGCAATTCCGCCTTGTGCTCGTACAGTCTGAGCTTCGCTTCGTGTAGATTGGTGACATTGATGACCTGCATCTGCCCGATCATCAAGGGCTCGGTCGCCGTAGCTGTAAACCCGCCGCCGGCGCGGGCCAGCTTCGCCATGTAGGAAGCGCCCGCCACCACCGATGGCTCTTCGATCGCCATGGGCGCGAGCACATCCCGGCCGTTGACCTGGAAGTTCAAGGCGATCCCCAGCGGCAGGCTGTGCAGACCGATCACGTTCTCGATCATGTGGTCCGCGGCTTCAGGGGAGAGTCCGCCCGTCGTCCACGCGGCCAGGTCTTCGGGAGCCTGCTGGGCGGTATCCACAAGCCGGGCGCGGCGCTCGTCCAGCGTCATGTTATAGAATCCAGAGATGCGCGAGTTTGTCATCGGGTGCCCTTTCAGAAATGATTTTATGCGTGTCTCCTGCCAAAATCTATCACATTTTATGAGATAATCTCAGATATGCTGCTGACTCGGGAACAACTACAAGAACGCCTCATTGCACTGCATCAGGCCAGTCTGGAGTTGGTGAAGGATGTTTCTCTCGACCATTTGCTGGAGCGGATTGCCGCTGTTGCCTGTGAGCAGGCAGAGGCACGCTATGCGGCCCTGGGCGTGCTCGGCGACGATGGCAAATTAGTCAAGTTCATCTCTGTGGGCATGAAAGAGGCAGAGACGAAGCGGATCGCTCACCCGCCGGTTGGACGCGGCCTGATCGGGGAATTGATGAATGCGGAGGCCCCATTGCGGGTGCCGGTCATCCAGGACCACCCGCGTTCGGCCGGCTTCCCGCCCCATCACCCACACATGGTCTCGTTTCTGGGTGTGCCGATCCGTGCGGGGGAGCGGCAGCTTGGCCAGATTTATCTGACCGAGAAAAAGGGCGCGCCGGAGTTTACCCCCGACGATGAAAAGATCATCCAGATGCTGGCGGCGTACGCGGCTGCGGCCATCCAGAATGCCCGTATGATGGAGCAGATGCGGGAGCGTGACCTCGCGCTGACGCGGCGCAATGTGGATATGGCGCTTCTCAACGGTATCGCCTCCACCCTGACCTCCAGCCTGGAGCTCGACGAGATCCTGAATAAGACCCTGGCGCTTGTGATGAACTATATGAAGGTGGAATCAGGCGAGATCTTCCTTTTGGATGAGGACAAGTCCACGCTGCGGATGGTCCTGCACCGCGGCGAAGCGGCAGAAGCCTTCTGGAAACGCAACCTGTTCAAGGTGGGGGAAGGATTTATCGGCCTGGCGGCACAAAACCGCGAGGCGGTCGTCAGTCATGAGCTGGAAAACGATACGCGGTTTTTGCGTGAGACTGTAGTAAAGGCCGGTTTCCGCCAGATCGCCTGTATTCCGCTCATGTCCGGCGAGAATTTGATGGGTGTGCTCTCAGTGGCCACGCGGCACGAGCAGCCCTTGGAAGAACGAAGCATACAATTGCTCACGGCGGTGGGGAACTGGGCGGGCCTGGCGATTGAAAATGCCCGATTGCATGCCAATGTGCGCCGGTTTGCCGTGCTCGCAGAGCGTGAACGCATCGGCATGGATCTGCATGATGGCATTATTCAGTCCATATACGGGGTGGGGTTAACGCTCGAGAACGCGTTTCATTCCATAGAGGAAGATCCGGGCAACGCGAAGGAGCGCGTCCAGCAGGCAATTGACAGTCTCAACCATGTGATCCGCGATCTTCGCTCCTATATCCTCGACTTGAACCCTCGCCAGTTGGGCAGTGAGGGCCTGATGAGCGGTCTGAGACGGCTTGTCAGCGAATTTCGGGCCAACACATTCGCCGAGGCATATCTCTCCGGTTCCGAAATGGACCTGGCGGGTCTCCCGCAGGCGCATGCGCTGGCGTTGTTCCACATCTGCCAGGAGGCACTGGCAAATGCCGCAAAGCATGCCAAGGCGAAAAATGTCCAGATCACGGTTTGGAAAACCGACGAGCGCGTCCTGATGGAGGTGCGTGATGATGGCCAAGGCTTCGACATGGAAACCATGAGCTCGGCCATCGGCCACGGACTTGCCAATATGCAAACGCGTGCGCACGCGGTCAGTGGGGATGTAGATATATCGTCTGTCATCGGTGAGGGAACGACCGTTCTTGCATGGGTCCCGCGAGATATATAGGGGTAAATCGTGGTTCAAAAAAATTCATCCCGATTGAATCACAGAATCCTGAGACTCAAATTCAATTCGGTGTATGGATTTCACGCGCGTTATAACAAACTATTTTATTCCATATCTATGCACATCTTGGCAAAATCATCGCCCAGCCCCATATCTGGGGGGTGAAATGCAAAGCCAGCATGTCCTTGGCTGAAACACGTGTTCTATGAAAAAACCTGATTGGAAGATATGCAGCCGCGGATTCTTTAACGTTGAGTGACCTTAAAAAACCCGAACTTTTAAAACTAGCGTAGGCTTTACGTGTTGCAATTTTCCATATATATCTGCTAGAATGTTGGCACGCTGAGATATGAATATTTTGAAAGTTCTGTATCTCAAGTCCCTGTAAGTCTTCAAATAAAACAATAAATTTATAGGTAACAGCCGCTGATGGCGCGGTGGCGCCACGGGTTAGTTCGGCATGGCGAAGCCATGTAACATCTTGACTATGGAGCGATTATGAACGCAGAACAGGCATGGCAATCAGTACTCGGGCAGCTCCAGATGGAAATGCCGCGCGCCTCATTCGATACCTGGGTGCGAAATACCAAACCGGTGTCCTACCAGAATGGAACCCTGACGATCGGAGTGCATAATGCTTATGCACGCGATTGGCTCGAGAGCCGTCTCGCCAGTACTGTCAGCCGCCTGCTGATCGGGATCATGGATGCCAGTGTTGCGGTTAACTTTATCGTCAATGGCAACACGATGGAAACGGAGGCGGAGGAGACGCTCCAGCTTGCGGATGAGCTGGAGCCCTCCGGCCACCTTCGGTCTGACGGGCCTGCGCTGGTTTACGAGGAGTCCCCACGCCCCTATCGCGCCAGCCTGAATCCGCGCTATCTCTTCGAGACCTTTGTCGTCGGCTCGGGCAACCGCTTGGCCCACGC
>DASTFG010000318.1:0-6476 GCA_035708785.1 Anaerolineales bacterium | reverse complement strand
CGTTAAAAAGTATAAACCCAACCGTCCATCGAGGCGTACACCGGCAAAAGGAGAACTGAAATGGAATTTAAAAAGAACGCCGAAGTCGTGACGCGCGACGGCGACAAGATCGGAACGCTTGACCGCATCGTGATGGATCCCCAGACCAAGCAAGCCGGCTATCTGGTCGTCAGGTCCGGGTTCCTGCTCACGGAGGACAAACTGATCCCGATCAAACAGGTTCGCTCGGTGACGGAAGAGCGGATCGAGGTAGACGTCTCCAGCGAGGCAGTCGATGATTTCCCGAGATATGAAGAGGTCGAGTATATCGCGGTAGATCAGGCCGGCAGCCCGGATGAGGCCGAGCTTTCCTACTGGTACCCGCCTGCCGGGGGCTGGAGCATCAGCGGAAGATACACCCCATTTCCCCAGCCGCTCCAGATCGAGCGAGTGGGCAAGAACATCCGCGAGAATATGATCGGGCTCAAGCAGGGCGCGGAGGTCTTCGCAAGCGACGGAGAACACGTCGGTAGCATCGAGAGGATGTTCACCGATGAAAACAATGACCTGATCACCCACCTTGTGGTGTCCACCGGCTTGTTACACAAGGAAAGAAAGCTGATTCCCGCCTACTGGCTGACCGAGGTTACTGAGGAAGAGGTCCACCTTGCGGTGGACGCGGCTTTCCTGGAGCGACTGCCGGAATTTCACATCAAGAGTGAATGATGCTATGACTGGTGAGAAACGGTAGACGCGGCTACCACCTATCCCAGTGCACCAGCTCTTCCAGAGGTTTTCGCCCGCCTTTCTTCGGCGGGGCAGATAATTTTTCCTCGTCCAGGGGATAGCCGAACGAGAGGGCGACGCGCAGGTGCCAGGCGGAGGGGAATCCCAAAATCTCACCTGCTTTCTCAGGCTCATAGATAGAGGCGATGCAGGAGCCAACACCCAGTTCCCAGGCCGCAAGCTGCATGTAAGCTGCAGCCTGCCCTGCATCGAATAGATCCTGGAATTTCCCTTTGGGGTTAGGCGTCAGGATCGCGACTCCCAAAGCTGCACCGGCAAGGTGTCCCGCGTACGTTCCAGTCTCAGAGAGGGCTTTGAGGATGGATTTATCCCGTATGGCGATAAACTGCCATCCCTGCTCATTCTTGGAGGACTGTGATCGCCGTCCCGCGTTGAGGATGGCGTGGATCACGTCGTCCGGCAAGGGCTTATCCTGAAATTTGCGCACGGCGCGTTTTGTGCGAATCGCATCCGATACGTTCATCCTTACCTCCTGTGATTGCGAGGAGCAGCGCTGTTAGCGCCGCGGCGGGGCAATCCAATCGTTGATGGTCAAGCGAGATTGCTTCACCTATCGAAGCGCGAACGCGGCTCGCAATGAGATTAACTACTCCGAGTATAATTCATGCGATGGGTGAAAACCTTTCCTTCAAGCCCTTTGGCCTTTCGTCTTTGATCCTCATGCTGACCGGCTGGGGCGGATTGTATCTGCTCGTTACGCAGACGCTTCCATACGTCTGGCCGCGCTGGGCGTTTTTTCTCTTGACCCTCATGGCCGTCACGGGGACTCTCCTGCCCATCGTTTATTTCCTCCACCGCCGCTTTCCGGAGGAGTCGCCCGTAGAAGCCGGCGTCATCGTCCGCCAGGCGCTCTGGTTCGGGATCTATGCCGCGACGCTTGCCTGGCTGCAGCTCGGGCGCCTCGTCACAGTCTATATCGTCCTTGGCCTGGCAGGCGGGTTGGCCGCCATCGAGTACTTCACACGGCTCCGCGAACGGGCGCGCTGGAAACCTCCGATCACTTCCGATGAGTAGCCTGCGTGACCTTCCCTCGGTGGAAGAGCTGCTTCAAAACGCGGGGATGCTGATCGATGCCTACGGGCGTCCGCTGACACTGGATGCGCTGCGCGCCACACTGGACGATATCCGCGAACGCTTCCGCTCGGACCTGCAAACGGTTCTGCCGTCGACAGACCTGATCGTCTCTCAAGCCGAATCCTATCTCGCTGCCTGGACGTCTGCGACACTGCTCCCGGTGATCAACGCAACCGGGGTCATCCTCCATACGAATCTGGGACGCGCGCCGCTCAGCGCGGCGGCCCTGCGCGGCATGGATGAAGTCTCGCGAGGTTACTCTAACCTAGAATTCGACCTGTCCCGGGGCCAGCGCGGCGCTCGCCTTTCCCATGCCGAATCTCTCCTGCAAAAGCTGACGGGCGCGCAAGCGGCCGCGGTGGTCAACAACAATGCCTCTGCTGTCCTGCTTCTGCTGGCGGCGCTTGCAAACAAAAAGCGTGTGATCATCGCACGCACCCAACTTGTGGAAATCGGCGGCGGGTTCCGCGTGCCCGATGTGATGAAGCAATCCGGGGCGAGGCTGGTCGAGGTCGGCGCGACGAACAAGGTCCGCGTATCGGATTACACAGAGGCGCTGGAAGAGCCCGCCGCGCTGGTCATGCGTGCCCATCGCAGCAATTTTAAGATCGTGGGCTTCACCGAAGAGCCTGCGTTGAAACAGATCGTCGAAGCCGCGCATGAGGTCAATGTTCCGGTGGTAGACGATCTCGGCTCCGGCGCGCTGCTTGATACGGCCAAATATGGTCTCGCCCACGAGCCAACCGTCCAGGAGTCGCTTGCAGCAGGCGGGGACCTGGTCTGCTTCTCGGGCGATAAGCTGCTCGGCGGCCCGCAGGCAGGAATCATCCTTGGCAGGCGAGACCTAATCGAAAAGATCAAGAAGCATCCACTGGCGCGGGCGGTGAGAGCGGATAAGACCTGCCTGGCGGCCCTCAATGCGACGCTTCTTCACTACCTCAAGAATGAGGCGGAGCGCGAGATCCCCATCTGGAAGATGATCTCTTTAAGGCCAGACCAGCTCAAAGTCCGGGCGCAAGCGTGGCGGGATGCATTGGGTCAGGGAGAGGTGCTCTCTTCTGAGTCAACCGTGGGAGGCGGGAGTCTCCCTGAGGAGTCTCTTCCCACTTATGTTCTGGCACTGCACGTCAAATCACCGGATACCCTTTTGAGAAAATTGCGAGAGGGGGATCGACCGGTCATTGCACGAACAGAGAAAGACAATGTTCTGTTCGATCCAAGGACTGTTCTGGTCGAACAGGAAAACTTATTATTGAAAGCGTTGAAAAAGGAGCTGTATGAAATCTGACCTCGATGCCCTGATGAAGGACCGGAATATGGATGCCATTCTCGTGCTGGGCGATGCAGAGCACAATCCGCCCATGACCTATCTGGTCGGAGGCGGGCACGTCGCACACGCGGTCCTGATCAAGAAAGTCCATGAAGAACCGCTGCTGTTCTGCAACGTCATGGAGCGAGATGAAGCCGCCAAGAGCGGACTCAAAACCATTCCGCTGCGCCGCGCGCCGATCGACGAGTTCATCGATCATCATACCGAACTCTTCACGTCGCATGGTGTCGGAGCGGGCCGGGTTGGCGTGTATGGAAAGACGGATGTGGGCCAGGCGCTTGTCTTGCTCGATTCATTGCGCAGCGCGTTTCCTCAGGTTGTCTTCGCGGGCGAGCCTTCGGGGGATTCCCTCTTCATGCATGCGATGGAAACCAAGGATGAGAACGAAGTCGCCCGCATCCGCAAGATGGGGCAGGTGACCGTCGAGGTCGTCGGCATGGTTGCGGATTATCTGACCTCACTCGCTGTTCGGGATGACGAGGTGCTGTTGAAGGAAGATGGATCACCGCTGACGATCCGCCATGTGAAAGGGAAGATTGCGCTCTGGCTCGCAGAACGCGGCGCGGTGGATGTGGAGGGCTGTATCTTCGCCATCGGGCGGGATGCCGGGATTCCACATTCCGTGGGCAACCCCGACGATGTCCTATCCTTAGGGAAGACGATTGTGTTCGATATTTTCCCCGGCGAAGCGGGTGGCGGATATTTCTATGACTTCACGCGCACATGGTCTCTGGGATACGCTACGCCAGAAGCACAGGAACTATACGATGAGGTCAAGTCTGTCTATGATAAGGTCATCGAGAATATCGATCTGAACGCCAGGTTTAAAGACTACCAGCAGTTGGTCTGCGATGCGTTCAACAAGAATGGTCACAAGACACCAATGCATGATGAGGGCGTGCTGACTGAGGGCTATGTGCATTCTCTTGGACATGGGCTGGGGCTGAATGTCCATGAACGCCCCTGGAGCAGGCATACGGCCGGCGATGATAATCTTTTGAAGCCGGGAGTGGTGGTCACCATCGAGCCGGGCTTGTATTACCCAGAAAAGGGTATCGGCGTACGGATCGAAGATTCCTATTGGATCCGTCCGGACGGGAAAGTAGAATTGCTGGCTGAGTACCCCTATGATTTTGTGCTGCCGATGAAGAAGTGGAAGAAAGCTTAGTGCTCTGGTAGATTCACAGGATATGATCCACCTGAAATCCATCACAGTCCGGCAGTTTGGTGCTCAGGATGCCGGCCCCTTCCAGTTCGATCTGGAGATCGTCCGTTCTTTGCGTGAGATCCAATTCACCTCCCCCGTCACATTCTTTGTGGGGGAGAACGGTTCGGGAAAGTCGACCATACTGGAGGCGATCGCCTGCGCGGTCGAGTCGATCACCGTCGGGAGCGAGAGCGTCAGGACAGATACAACTCTTGCTCCGATCAGGAAACTTGCCGGGTATTTCCGCCTGGCCTGGCAGAAGCGCACACATAAGGGATTTTTCCTGCGCGCCGAGGATTTCTTCGGGTATGCAAAGAGCATGCGCAGAACATGGGAAGAACTGGAGCACGACCTGAACGAAGTGGACCGTGAATATAAGGGTCGTTCAAAGTATGCTGCCGACCTGGCACGGATGCCTTACAGAGGGCAGCTGGCAGCCATCAAGGATCGTTATGGCAAGGATCTGGATGCTTATTCGCACGGTGAATCATTCCTGACGTTGTTCCAGTCCCGCTTTGTCCCAGATGGCCTGTATCTTCTCGATGAGCCCGAGGCCGCGCTCTCACCCAGCCGGCAGTTGACGTTCATTTCCGCACTCAAGGGGATGGTCCAGGAAAACTCGCAGTTCATTATTGCCACACATTCACCGATCATCCTTGCGTTTCCCGGGGCCTCCATTTTGAGCTTTGATGGAGAGGGAATCCGGCAGGTACAATATAGCGAATTGGAGCACGTGAACCTGACCAGGGATTTTCTGAACAGCCCTGAAAGGTTTCTGCGGTATCTGTGAAATGACCGGGCTTCCTTCAGCCAGGCTGCTAGCCATCGAGACCTCCTGCGATGAGACGGCCTGTGCCGTCGTCGAGAACGGGCGTGCGCTTCTCGCCTCCACCGTCGCCTCTCAGATGGATATCCATGCGCGCTATGGGGGGGTGTTCCCGGAGGTGGCTTCACGCCAGCATGTATTGAGCATGGTCCCGGTCGTGGAGCAGACTCTGGTCCGGTCTAATCTTTCGTTAAAGGATGTCGACGCGATCGCGGTCACGCGCGGTCCCGGGCTGGCCGGGTCGCTTGTGGTGGGGATGAATATGGCAAAGGGCCTTGCCCTTGGGACGGGCCTGCCGCTCCTCGGGGTGAACCATCTGGAGGGGCACATTTATTCCGCGTGGATCTACAACGCAGGTGATTCGATCCCGCCTGAACCGCAATTCCCGCTGATGGCCCTGCTCGTTTCCGGTGGACACACGGAATTGAATCTGATGACCGATCATCTGACCTATGAACGTCTCGGCTCGACTCTCGACGATGCGGCCGGAGAGGCGTTCGACAAGGTCGCGCGGCTGCTGGAGCTGCCGTATCCCGGCGGCCCATCGATCCAGCGGGCAGCGGAAAGCGGGGAACCGGCACGCTTCAAATTCCCGCGTGCCAGGCTGGAAGGGGCCTATGACTTTTCCTTCAGCGGCTTGAAAACGGCTGTTCTATACGAGGTGAATGATTTGAAAAAGAAGGGCCGGACCCTGCCCGTGGAAGATCTGGCCGCCTCGTTCCAGGCCGCGGTGGTAGATGTGCTGTTCACGAAAACGATGCAGGCCGCTCGCGAACATAACGCCAATGAAATCCTGGTTGCCGGCGGCGTCTCAGCCAACCGCGCTCTCCGGCAGGCGTTCCAGTCCCAAACGGAGTTCAAGGTTCATATCCCTGCCTTCTCCCTGTGTACGGATAACGCCGCGATGATCGCGGCGGCGGGATATTACAGGTTTGCTCTGGGACATGTTTCTGGGCTGGATATCGATATCGAGCCGACCTGGCCGCTGTCGTAATCCATCCCCCGGGCTCCTGGGATTTGAGGAAGGTGTTGTGCGCTGTCCAGGCGGTTAAAAACCCAAACCGCCTTTGGCTTGCCCGAGCCGTAGGCGGTTTGAAAGGAGAATGCACCCTTTATTATAGTCAGGCACTTTAGCGGAACCTGAAGGCAGGCTGAAAGAAAAATAAGAGTTTAGGTGTCAGGTTCAATGTGGGGCGTTCCCGAGACGAGGCGAAAGGGTGGAAAGCATTTCTTGCTCGGTAATCGGCCCCTCT
>DASTFG010000317.1:0-7991 GCA_035708785.1 Anaerolineales bacterium | reverse complement strand
GCCGGAAGCGCTGAAAACACACACCATCTCGTCCAGGAACTGATCGACAACCGGGCGTTATTATCCATGCTCAAGCAGCAGACGGATGAGCTCGATGCGCTCAAGAAACTGAGCATCAATCTCACCTCCAGCCTTGATCTGCCGGCTGTGCTGGATGCCGTGGTATCCGAGGCCATGCGTCTGATCGCGAACGCGCGTGATATAAACATCTTTCTATACAAAAACCATAAGCTCTCTTTCGGCGCGGGGCTCGATTCGGACGGTACGCGTAACAAACCATGGTCCAAGCCGCGCTCCAACGGGCTTACATATACGGTTGCCCACGGCGGCGAGACCATCATTGTCGAAGACATGCAGACTCATCCGCTCTATCGCTCGGCGCCAAAAGACTGGATAGGATCCATCATTGGCATCCCGCTGAAGGTGGGCGATATGGTCGTCGGGGTGATGAACCTGTCCCGCTCCACCATTGGCGGATTCTCCCCTTCCGAGCTTCGCCTGCTCAGCCTGCTTTCCGATCAGGCAGCGGTCGCCATTTCGAACGCCAGCCTGCACCAGATGATCAGCCGGCAGGCATACAGCGATACCCTGACCGGCCTGCCCAACCGCCGGGCACTCGACGAAAGACTCGAGGAGGAAGTGCAGGCAGCTCGCCGCAACAATTATTCGTTCGCGGTCATCATGATGGATCTCGATGGCTTCAAACTGGTGAACGATACATACGGTCACACTACGGGCGACGATGTCTTGCGGGTCGTGTTTACCCAGATGGCGCACGGCGTCCGTACCACGGACTTTCTGGCGCGCTACGGGGGGGATGAGCTAACCCTCATCCTCAGTCAGACGGAGATGTCCTCTGCCCAGGTCGTTACCGATAAGATCCTCGAGGGCATAAAAAGACTGAAATATAAGCTTCCTGACGGAAAGAGATTGAGGATCGGGATTTCCGGCGGCATCGCCATCTTCCCCGTCCATGCCCGCAACGGACCGGACCTCCTGCGCGCGGCGGATGCGGCGTTATACCAGGCAAAAAAGCATTCTCGCGGCACATTCCAGACAGCGCGCGGGATCACAGGACCCTTGGCCTCCCATCGGATTGATGGCGGGTAGAGCCTCCCTTCTATTTTGCGGGGGTTATAATCTGCAAAACAACTCGTGACAGTCACTTGCACCTGTTCTCTGCAATCCGCATGCCATCCTGCACGCCCGGGTGTGATAAAGTGACTGTCACTTCATTATGGAGATGCCATCATGCACCGCAAAGTCAAAATCATCCTGAACCCCATGGCAGACATTGGGAACGCCTGGCGCGTCGCCCGCGACCTGCGTTCCATCACAGAGCAACACGGAGGCGTGGACTGGAGCGGCACGGTCTATCCCGGCCATGCGATCGAGCTGGCAAAACAGGCAGGAGGACAGGGCTATGACCTGGTGATCGCGATGGGGGGAGATGGGACCGTTCATGAAGTCGTCAACGGGCTGATGCAGATTGACGAAGCCAGGCGGCCGGTGCTGGGCGTTGTGCCCGTCGGCTCCGGCAATGACTTTGCACACGGCATTGGCGTATCCCGAAAGTCAGATGAAGCCCTCCTGCGCGCACTCGACGGCGAACCATCCACCGTCGATCTTGGCTTGATGACCGACGAAAACGGGCGGCAGGAATACTTCGACAATACATTGGGCATCGGCTTCGGTGCTGTGGTGACCATTCGCTCACACAAACTTCCGGTTCTACGCGGATTTCTCATGTACTTAACTTCTGTGCTCCAAACCATCATCCTGGATCACAATCCTTTGCAGATGCGGATCCAGACGGACGATCAGGAATGGGACCAGAGCGTGATTTATCTCGTGATCTGTAATGGTCCGCGTGAGGGCGGCGGCTTCCTGATCGCGCCGGATGCAAAGATCGACGACGGCCTGCTCAACTATGCCATGATCACGAACGTCAGCCGGGCCATGCTGCTCCGGATCGTACCCGAAGTCATGAAAGGCACCCATGGGCGCTTCAGGCAGGTGCGCATGGGCACTTGCAGAAAATTTGCCCTCTCGGCCAATCGTTCGCTGTACATCCATGCCGACGGCGAGATTTACTCGGGCCCCGGCACAGACATTCGCAAAGTTTCCTTTGAGATTCTGCCGGATGCTCTGCGTGTGATCCGCGGCAGAGCTGTAAACAGGTAGACACATACACAGGTATATAGAAAACCGTTTACATGTTTACCTGTCTACTTGTATACTTACACCATGCCAGATCTCTTTCACTCGCTTCTCAATCAGGATATCGGACATCTGCGCATCATCGCCGAGGTATGGGGCCTCGAGCTGAAGTCCAAGGATGCGGATGCAGCGCGGGAAAAACTGTCCGTTTCTCTCCTCGAGCCGGGACTGCTTGCCGAACTGATAGGCGCCCTCTCCCCCGAAGCGGATTCCGCCATCACCACCCTGGTCAACTCGGGCGGGCGGATCCCCTGGCCGACATTCACGCGCAGGTATGGTGAGATCCGCGAGGCGGGGGCAGGCAAACGCGATCGCGAGAAACTCCATCGTAATCCTGCCTCGACAACTGAAGCATTGTATTACCGGGGCTTGCTGGCCCGTGCGTTTTTCGATACGGAAAAGGGCCCGCAGGAATTTGCGTACATCCCCGACGATTTGCTGGAATTGATCCGTGAAGAAAAGAAATCCGGAGTCGGGAAGGATGCGGACGAAGTATCCGAGGACACGGAAGCGTTAGGCCGTCCCGCCTCTCCGCGCGAGCGCGGCCAGGAGATTCCTGCCGGCGATTCGATCCTTGACGATGCGACGACTGTCCTGGCAGCGTTGCGCCTTGGTATGGAGCCTCCCGAAACAAAAATACCGTCCAGGGTGATTCTGGGGCTGCTTCAGTCAGCGAAGATCATCGAAAATACAACACCACAGCTGGAGCCGGCCAAGACTTTTCTGGAGTCCCCGCGCAGGGAGGCGCTCAAAATGCTCACGGATGCCTGGGTGGAGAGCGAAACCTTCAACGAATTACGGCTGATTCCCGGCATCGTCTGCGAAGGCGAATGGAAGAATGAGCCCCAGGAAACTCGCGAATTCCTGTTGAATTTATTGGACGATATCCCACCGGGAACCTGGTGGAGTCTGAACGCCTTCATCCGGGATATACACCAGAAGTATCCAGACTTCCAGCGGCCGGCGGGTGACTATGACTCCTGGTTCGTCAAGAGAGAATCAGATGGACAGTACCTGCGCGGTTTTGCATTCTGGGACCAGGTGGACGGCGCGCTGATCAAGTACTTCATAACCGGTATTCTGCACTGGCTCGGGCAGGTCGACCTGTGCATTACAGAAGGGGCAGCCGAGCCAATCTCCTTCCGGGTCGCGAATCTCCCGCCTCAAACCACCGCCGAGAACAGGAAATTGCACATTTCGTCACAAGGATTGATTTCGGTCCCGCGCCTCGCGCCGCGGGCGGTGCGCTATCAGATCTCTCGCTTTTGCGAATGGGAGGAGTCGAAGGAGGAGGTGTATCGTTACCGCATTTCGACAAAAGCCCTGGCCAAAGCCAGAGAGCAGGGGTTGAAAGTCGAACACCTGCTTGCCCTGCTGGCAAAACATTCCGAGGCGGGCATCCCACCGGCGTTGATCAGAGCCCTCAAACGCTGGGAAGTTAACGGGACCGAAGCGCGGGTGCAAGCCCAGGTCATTTTAAAAGTGAGCAAGCCCGAGATCATGGAAGAGATGCGCCGGTCGAGGGCGGCTAAATTCTTAGGCGAGGTATTAAGTCCGACCACGGTCGTTGTCAAACCTGGGGCCATCCAAAAAGTGATGGACGCGCTGGCAGAGCTGGGCCTGCTGGCTGAAGTCACGGCGGATTAGCCGCCCAGTGCCCTGACAACTGTATGGTTTAAGTCCAGTGACTTCCCGCGTTCCAGCCCCACTTCGATATCGTCCGAACGCACCTTCCTGAGGTCTTCGAGGACCAGTTGAATATCCCGCCGCGTGTCGCTATTCGTCTCGGGGTGATTCGTGCACAGGCCAAGAATCTGCAGGACGTCTTCACGTTCGCCAGCATATTCAACGAGAAGGCTTGTGCGATCGCGTCCCCTGTTCTCTTGGCAAATTCATAGCTCTCCTCCCCGTACTTCTGCGCGTCAGCATATCTCCCTTGATAGTGGCTGATGTAGCCAAGATGGGCGAGGGTATAGGCAATGACGTCGATGTCGTTCAATTCTTGTGCAATCGCCAGGCTTTCCTGTAAGTGTTCTCCGGCCTGATCGAATTTACCTTGTTCCAGCCCGATGCGGCCCAAGCGCGCCAGCGCCTTCGACTCGAGCCCATGGTCGTGAATTGTGCGCGCCAGTGCAATTCACTCCGCAAAACGCGCGGTGGCCGTGGCGTGATCCGTGAGCCAGAGATGCGCCGAGCCGATCGTCAGTAAGAGCCGCGCCCGCATGGCAGGGTCGGTATCATCCGAGGAGGCAAGGATGGCGAGTGCCCGCTCGGAAGCGGACAGCGCTTCGCGATAGGCACTCAGACGCATGGACTGGTCGGCCGCGCGCTCGAGGAACGCGACTGCGCGTCCGGCCTCGCCGGCCAGCTCATAGTGCTGGGCGATCAAGCCCAGATATTCGTCGACGCGCTCCCCGCTTTGCTGGATCAGCCAGTCCGCCGCCATGCGGTGATACAGCTTGCGTTTTGCCTTGAGCACGCGCTCATAGGTGACCTCGCGCAGGATGGCATGCTTGAAGATGAATTCCTGCGCGCTGGCAAAGGTCGAGGGTTGGTGCGGAAAGACCAGCTCCTTGTTCCTCAAAGCGCTCAATGCCGTGTGGACGTCTTCGCCGCCTGTCAGGACCTGGGCGGCCTGCGAGCCGCGCATGACCGCCACCGCCGCATCCCAAAACGTCCGGCCAATTACGGCTGCCCGTTCGAGCACCTCATTTTCCTTGACAGGGAGCCTGTCGAGCCGGGGCTGCAGAACGCCGGTCCGAGTGGCCGGGACTCGCAATTGCGTCAGCCGGTGGGGCACGATCTGCCAGATGTCCTCTCCCTTCACGATGACACCATCTTCGATCAACACTTTGATCAGCTCTTCCAGATAGAACGGGTTGCCTTCTGCATTTTTTGCAACCGTTTCCACAAATTCTGTGGGCAGGTCCGGTACATTTCGCAGTATTTCACTGACCAGTTCGCGGCTGGCATCGAAATCGAGCGTCCCAATGGTGATCACTGTACAAAATGGGAAGCTGTCCCCCCAGTTCGGATGCGATTCATCCAGGCTGGGACGCGCAGTGCACAAAATGAATACAGGCAAATCGGATTCCAGCTTTGCCAGGTGTTGGACCAACGCCAGGGAGCCATTATCTGCCCAATGGATATCGTCCAGCAAGAGCACAATCGGCGAATCGAGTGTCAGCTCTGCGAAGAACTGCGCGATATGATGAAAGGACCGGTCGCGGATCTGGCGCGCTTCGTTCCGGATCCCACGCACATAGGCGCTCTCGGAGAAATCGAAGCCGAGCAGCTCGCCGATGAATGCTGCGCGTTCCTCGCTGCCCTCCTCGATCATCCCCGCGATGCCCTTCTCCAGTTTTTCACGCGCCTCTGCCTGCGAATCGCTATTCCGGATCTGGAACCGTTCGCTGAACAGATCGCGCAGCAGGCTGTACGGCAGGCTCATCGTCTCTTCATCGGCGCGGCCTTTGAAGAGATAAAAGTCGGTCGAGTGGGAATCCAGCCAGGCCTCGAACTCGTAGATCAGGCGGCTCTTTCCCAGGCCCGCATCCCCTTTTACGATCACAACCGTTACACGGCGGTCGGTCACACTGCGCTCGAGGGAGGCCTGGATCGTCTGGAATTCCGCCTCACGCCCGACCATCCGGGTTGTGACCCCCTCCACGCCGCGCCTGCCAATTTTGAAGGCGCGCGGCCGCACGCGCTGGACAATATAGGTCTGCAGCGGCTCGGCCTTGCCTTTGACTGTGATCGGCGTCTGCTTCTGGACATCGAAGATGCCGCGCACCAGCTGGTACGTATCGTGCGAGATCAGGATTTCGCCTCCCTGTGCAGAGTTGACCAGGCGGCTGGCCGTGTTGACCGTATCGCCCATAGCGGTAAACTCGCCCTGGGTGCCGATCGCGCTCAGGAGGACCGGCCCGCTATTGATGCCCACCTTCAGGCGGATCGGAAGTAGGCCTACGCCATCCGTGAACGTTTCCTGCATCTTGAGCGCCGCCCGGACGGCGCGTTCCGCGACGTCCTCGCGCCCGGTCTCTGCCCCCCACAGGGCCATGACCGCGTCGCCGATGTACTTGTCGATCCGGTCGCCATATTCCTGGATAATGCGGTCCGCCCGGATACAGAGATGGTTGACGAGATTGGCCACGTCTTCCGCATCCCTGTTCTCAGAGAACGCCGTAAAGCCCGAGACGTCGGCAAATAGGACGGTCACCAGTTTGCGGCGTGCCTGGTTCGCCGCATCCTGCTGGCGGAGCTGTCTCTCCAATTCGTTCAGTTGATCGTGTAAAACTGCGAGGGTGGTCTCCACCACGGAATCCCCCAAAATCGAGCGCATGCTCTCCTGCGCTGCGATGGCCTTTTTAAGATCGGCGATGTGCTCGGGCAGCGGTTTGGCGCTCATAAGATGGGCAGATTATAAATTGCGATTTGCTCCCCCGGCCATTTTTGTAACCAATTCAACATGAGAACTCTGATATCGACGGCAAACGGCGAAAGCCGGTGAGGCTGGAAGAGGCCTCAAGTATGGCGACTGTCACGGAAGAATCGTGACAGTTGTTTTTTTGTAAGATGGCTATAATGAATACAAATATAAAGATGACAGGAGTCCCTTATGTCCAAACTCGATTGGCTCGCGCAAGAGATCGAAGCTCTAAAAGAACAGGGCCTGTACAACCGCATCCGCACGATCGGCTCGGCACAGGGCGCCTGGCTGGTAGTGGACGGCAAGAACGTGCTCAACTTCTGCTCGAACAATTATCTCGGCCTGGCCAACCATCCGAAGATCGTCGAGGCCGCGAAAGACGCCACGAAGAAATATGGCGTGGGCCCCGCCGCGGTGCGCTCGATCGCCGGCACGATGGACCTGCATGTGCAGTTGGAAGAGCGCCTCGCCAGGTTCAAGGGTGTGGAGGCTGTCATCACTTTCCAATCGGGTTTCAACGCCAATCTCGGGACGATCTCCGCGCTGGTCGGCAAGGAGGATGTGATCTTTTCGGATCGCCTCAATCACGCGTCTATCATCGACGGGTGCCGCCTCTCGGGCGCGAAGATTGTCGCGTATGAGCACAACGACCCGGGCGCGCTGGAGGACGCGATCAAGGACAATCAATCAAAGTATCGCCGCGCGCTCATCGTCACGGATGGAGTCTTCAGCATGGACGGCGACATCGCGCCACTGCCTGACCTGTATGAGGTCGCCAGGAAGTATGACATCCTCTTCATGGTGGACGACGCCCACGGCGAAGGCGTCCTGGGCAAAGGCGGGCGCGGCATCGTGGACCACTTCGGCTTGCACGGTAAAGTGGATATCGAAGTTGGCACGATGTCCAAGGCGTTCGGCGTCGTCGGAGGTATCGTCGCGGGCGACAAGGTCATCGTCGAGTGGCTGCGCCAACGCGGACGGCCGTTCCTGTTCTCTTCGGCAGTCACCGTGCCGGACGCGGCGGCCTGTCTCGCGGCAGTGGACCTGCTGGAAGAATCCACCGAATTGGTGGATAAGCTCTGGTCGAATGCAAAATACTTCAAGAGTGAAATGAAAAAGCTCGGGTTTGATACAGGCGTCAGCGAAACACCCATCACGCCGGTCATGCTTGGTGAAGCGCCCCTGGCGCAGCAATTCAGCCGCGAGTTATTCGAAGAAGGCGTGTTTGCGATGGCAATCGGGTTCCCGACTGTCGCAAAAGGCAAGGCGCGCATCCGGGTGATGATCTCGGCCGCGCATGATAATGACGACCTGGGCAAGGGATTGGAAGCGTTTGAGA
>DASTFG010000316.1:0-4241 GCA_035708785.1 Anaerolineales bacterium | reverse complement strand
CTGGGTTTGGGGAGAGAGGGATTCGATTTTCTCCAAAAGAGACTTGGCATGATTCCTGGATGCAGCAAAATCCAGTAAAACAATCCGTGGTTTTCTCGATTCAATTTGCTGAAGTGCCTTTTCCAGACTCCTTGTAATCTCTACTTCGTCGATCTGTGGAATTGCCCTCAACAGGGCATCCAGTCCTTCTCCGAGAGGGGTCGAAGGGGTAACAATGAGGGCTGTGATGATTTGTTTTTCCATGCTGGAAGGTTACCAGTTCGGGTTCCATGTTGCATCGGCGGATGTGTGGATTTGGGATGCGTCAAATGACGTATTCCCTTGAGGAACTAGAATATCCGGAGGCAGGTTGCCTCCGGATGTTTGGACTGGCCCCGGCCCGATCCTCACTCCATTGCTTCAGGGAAGATACCTTTGATCTGGCGTCCTTCATTCAGAAGACCGAATGTGAATTTGATCTTGCCTTTTTCAAAGTTGGCGATGCTTACCCAGCGAACATAGCCTTCACTTAGACCCGGTAAGATCTCAACGGACTCGAGCGAAAGGTAGCGCCCGTATTGTGCAGTCACGCCGTTACGATATTCCTGAAAATCGGCCTCCTTGATGGCGGCTTTCATGTCGCCGTCCCAATTACGACTCCAGGTGGCGTAATCGCCGGTATTGAGGGCTTGTAAAGCGCTGTCGATCATCGTCGTTGCTTCTTGCTGTGTCAGCGCTGAGACAGCCTCACCTTGCGGCGTGTCGCCTGAGGGAGCGCCGCAAGCTGCGGCTAGAACGGCGAGGGTCAATAAGACGAACAGGGAGGTGAATTTAGTTTTCATGATTAATTCTCCTTATAAGTTTGAATGGTTGAGATCAGTGTACGATTTTCCATTCCGTTGTACATCGGCGGCGTGACCGAATTGGATTAAGACAAAAGACCGCTCATACAAGCGGTCCCTCATAAGTCAAATGATGTATGCTTGATTAACGGCTAGGCGTCGAAGCTCAACTGCACGATTTGGTCAGCCGGTCTTTTGCTCAAAAGCGTCCAGCCCATCCAGGCGACGCCAATTCCTTCAAGGGCTGCACCCAGTACCCAGAAAATCCCCAGATAATAGGCCTGGATCGTAAAGGCAAAAGGCAGTGCAAGCGCGATGCCAACGACAACGAGCCAACCTGTCCAGCGTGGAAAGACCTGTGACAGTATAGCTTCAATCCCAAGGAGAAACATTCCCAGAAGAACCAGATAGCTGCCAATCCGGCCGACAGGAATATCTTCCCATGTTGCCATCAACATGCGGTTGTCCTCGATTGCGCCGGCAAGTTGTGCGACGACCAGGAAGGCTGTAATCATGTAAAGTGCTGCGCCAAGTTGGGCGAATAGGAAACCAGCAAATCCCGCCCAGCTGGCGCGCTCCCCATGCGCGGCATAGAGGAGGAAGGCAGTCAAAAGGATGGTCGTGTAGCTGACCAGGTGCGTGATTCCGCTCGCCAAGGAAAGGCCGCCGAACATATTTACCGAAGCGTCCACAGCAAGCATGAAACCGGTAAAGATAACAACCAGTCCCCCCCAGTTCCCATCTAGGTTCGAAAGTCCCGGCTCCTCCCTCTGCCACCCTTTACCCGACCAGAGCGCCCAGCCGATCCATATCAGTCCAGCGCCGAAAAGGATTGAACCGCCGATGGTGAACAGGAAGAAAAGTGATCCTGCCATTTCCATGGCGTACTGAGCAGGTAGCTGAAATGCGACCCCACCTGCAACCAGTATCCCGGCCCATCTCGGCAGAACGCCTGCCTGTGCGATGGAAATGCCGAGAAGAGTCCAACCGACAAAAATCCCATAAACGGAAATCCGCATCAGAGGCTCCCAGATTCCAGCAAGCGTCTGCTGGGCTCCCTCGATGCCAGATAATTCCGCCAAGATCAGGAACGTGACAACATTGGCATATACCAGGCTCAGCACACTGACAAGATATGCCAGCAGACCAAAGACTCCAGCCCGCCGCGATTGAGCAATGTGAATGATCGTGGCTGCCAGCACCAACCCGGTGAATCCGGCGCCGTATACGGCCTGAATCGTGACATTATCGTAGCCGGAATAGACCAGGATATTCATGCCGTTCATCAGCAAGGAAGCAACGATTATCAATAACCCGCCCCAACAAAGCTGCTTTTGCATGTACATGTGGGCCCTCCCAAGTTCCTTTCTAGCTCAACTCCAGCGCGTCAAGGGTACACGCACAGATACCCGGGTCCCTTCCCCTGGCTTTGATGTAATCGACCAGGTCCCACCCAGCGCTGCGACCCGTTCACGGATGCTTACCAAGCCCAGTCCTCCGCGGTCGTAACTGTCTTCAGTCTCAAAACCTTTGCCATTGTCCTGGATGTCCAGTTCGGCCCGATTCTCGTGGGAACGCAGCGATAAGGAAACCGTTGACGCTTCTGCATGCTTCAGCGAGTTATTCAGCGCTTCCTGAGCAACGCGGTACAGCGCGTTTTCCACTTCGGCAGGCAAGTCAACCTTCAATGCAACCCGTAGTTTTGCATCGACCCCTGCCCGTTTTTCCACCGCATCCAGGCGATGCTGCAATGCTTCTGTGAGGCCAGCCTGTTCCAGCGCGAGAGGTCTAAGCTCATAGACAAGCAAGCGCATCTCCTTCAAGGCTTGTTGTGCGGTCTCGCCCAGACGCGCAATATTTCCGACGACCTTTCCAATGTCCCCGAGCTGGGCTGTGCGGCGGCTGGCTTCAGCCAGGAGCGTGAGACTGTACAGCGATTGTGTAACCGAGTCATGTAGTTCCCGCGCCAGCCTTTGACGTTCTTCCAGCGCCGCCCGCGTCTGTGCTTCGCTCAATGTAACGCGATCGGTGATATCAATCATCGCTCCCACCATTCGGCGGGGTTGCCCCGCTTCGTCATAGAAAAAATAGCCCCGATCGAGCACATGGGCGTAAGTCCCATCGGCCCGGCGGTAGCGGTATTCAAAGGAGATAAATTCATCCTTGTTTCGTAAGGCGAGTTCCAAGCGAGACACTGCCTGCTCAAGATCATCGGGGTGGAGGCGCTCCCGCCACCAGGCATGCTCGTGGGAACCTTCCTCAGGATAGCCAAAGAGGGTACGATAACTATGACTCCACTGGGTTTTGCCTGCCAGCACATCCCACTCATACAAGGCGTCCGTGGTGACCTCGGTGATCAACCTCAGGCGCGCCTCACGTTCAGACAGTATTTCATTCGCCTGGAGAAGCTCGGTGTTGCGGGTCGAGAGTTCTTCAGCCATGTGGTTAAAGGACTCGGCCAAGGCCCCCAATTCGTCCCTGGATTTGACTGGGATGCGTACGTTGAGGTCCCCTGACGCGATCGAGCGCGTTCCCTCCACGAGGGTTTGAATCGGACCCGTCAGCGCGCGCGCTGTCAATATGGCCCCAACAATAACCAGGATAGAGAAGTAGCCGATGGTAAGCAGAGTTGCCCTGAGGATGCGGTTAGCCTCACTTTGGATGTTCTCTGCCAGCGGCGCGGCATTGGCCGTGACGTCCATGACAGGCTCAACAATCGCTAAGGACCAACCCATTTCCTCGAGAGGCGCGTAAGCGATCAAGGCCGCCTCCGCTGCCATATCGATTTGAGCGGTGCCGCTTTTCCCCCCTTGCATTTGAAGGAGAACCTCCTGCAAGTTGGCGCTTGCAGCTTCCGAGACGGAAGGAGTGAGGGATGTTTCTGCACCAAACAAAGCTCCTGCCTCATCCGACGAGGCGGCGACAAGCTTACCGTCTGCATCCATCACAATCGCAAAGGCATTCGGGGTAAGCCGCAAATCACGGAGACGCCTGGTCAGGGGCGCGAGGTTGGCCGGATCGTGATGCACAGCATGATCGCTTAACTCGGCTTCGCGTCGCACAATCTCAAGGAGGGATGCTTGCTCCCGTTCCAGTAGAGCCTGTGCGCCTACGCCGGCCATGTTGCGGGCGGAGAACAGCAGGCTATCGCGCACAACGAGGCTGACCGCCCCGGTGAGCAATAGTAGAAAAAGGAAAGATCCGAGAATCAGCCGTATCCTTAACTGGCTGAGCAGTTGGCGCATAATGATCTCAATTTCCAGGGAAGGCTACATCAATTATCCTCAAGTTTTGCTATGCCCTCCCGTACCGCATACAGCGCCATCTGGGTCCGATTCGCAAGATGCAATTTATCGAGAATATGGCTGACGTGTGTACGCACAGTCCGCTCACTAATCACCAGCCGTTCTGCGATCTCAT
>DASTFG010000315.1:0-12598 GCA_035708785.1 Anaerolineales bacterium | reverse complement strand
GACCTGGGCGGCGGCGTCATCCTCCCGCTCACACATCCGCTCGATTACCTGCGCTTTCTCCTCGGCGAAGTCGAATCGTTGTGGTCATTGAATGGACACATCTCTCCGCTTGAAATTGATGTCGAAGATGTCGCGGAGATTGGGTTGAAGCTCGCGAACGGCGCCATCGGCGGCGTGCATCTTAATTATTTTCAGCGTCCGCCTGTGCACCATTTGGAGATTGTGGGAACCGACGGCACGCTGCGCTGGGACAATGCAGATGGGATTCTGCATTTTCACAGAATGCCGGCCTCCCTCGGTTCCTATTCGGATCATCCACCTGCTCCCGTGATCGAATCTTTTCTGCCTCCGGAAGGCTTTGAGCGGAACCAGCTCTTCGTCGCCCAAGCGCGTCATTTCATCGAAATCGTCCGTGGGGAGTCGCAACCGGTTTGTACGCTCGAGGACGGCATCCAGGCTTTGCGTCTCGCATTGGCGGCCAAGGAATCACAGAGGACTGGTCGCTCGATTATGCTCCAGCCGCCATCTCCTAGTCGCTGATATTTATCTGATCCCACAATATATTTGGGGAGTGCCTTCGCAAATAAACATCGATTCGCTCGCCAATCGAAGCCGCGACGTAGTCTTCCAGGTACGGATCAGCTTCTTCCTTTGTGCCTGGCCAGAGCGAGACGATGATGTCCGGTTTGAGTTCGCCGAACGTGTACGCATAATTCCATTTCATATGACCCGGGCGCATGAACGGCACATCCGGAATGCCCATCGATGTGCGTACGGGCCCACGCGCGATGACAGGGTCAGTCTTGCCGAGAATATCGATCGCGTAATGGTCAGGCAAGAAATAGGGGATCGTTCCTGCGCCGATCACTGCGACCGCGGCGCCAGGCCTGGTTATATTTTGTAGAGCAAGAGCAATACTCAAATTACGCTCATTCCCGGCCACATAATCCGGCTTGCGGTCAAATTGCCAGCGCTCGATATACCTCCAATCCCCAAGCAAAAGATTAAAGTTTAGCATTGCGATCATGAAAATAAACACATACACCAGGCGTGCTCCGAGCTTTATCTCGATTCTGCTTCCCAGGCTTGCGACTGCTCTCTGGAGCAATTCGTGCCCGGACAGCGCGAACAGCACAAAGAATACCGGCATCGCAATTGCAATGTAGCGATTCGCGCCGCCATGATGCTCCCAGGCATCCCCGCCGACATAGACGCTATAGGCCATCTGTCCCAGCAACACCAGAAGCAGCAGCACCATCTTCCAATCGCGGCGGAAGATCAGGAGCGTGAACGGCAATAGCATAAAAGCCCAGTTGCTGTAATATGCGAACCAGATCAATGTATATGCCCCGCGCATGATGCGCAAGCCGAACGGCCAGCCCTCCACTTTTAGGTAATAAGTATTCGGTAGATAATCTCCGTAATAGAGGACCCTCGCCAGAGTTTGTCCACCCAGAAAGAGAAGAAGCAGCCCTAATCCCCAGACAAGATGCTGCCTTCTGTGATCTTTTTGTGCAATGAACATCACTGCGAAAGTGCCGAGGAACGGAACTGCCATATCGATTCGGATCAGTGTCGAAACGGCGAGCAGGATGTAAGGCCAGGGCGTGAAGCGGAAGGGTTCTGCTCGAAGAATCATCCAAAGAACCGCCGTCAGGATCAGAGTCAGAATACTGACTTCCATTCCCAATAAACTCCACGAGATCAGCGGACTGTAAAATGCGGTGAATGCCACCGCTGCGATCATAGGCAGATAATCTTCTGTGAATTCTTCTACAAGTCTGCGAACAAAGTACAGCGTGATCCCCAGGAAGATTGCGCCGCTCCACTGAATGTAAAAGCTGATCTTTGATGCAGAAATCGGAACCAGGTGCCAGAGCGCCATAAACCCTACCCAGAGCGGATTCGTATATCCCTCGACGCGTTCGCCGGCATTCCAGACCAGACCATTGCCATGCACCAAGTTGTAAGCATAGCGCATAGAAATCATTGCATCGTCAAAAAGGATGTAATATTTTTCATCGTTCATCGTCATGCTTGTGGCTTCGATGTATCTGTACGCATAATACAGGTAGCCGAGCAGAAGAAGGCCAAAAAGGAGATTTCGAATAGTTTTGGGGCTCATAATTCACTTTTTCAGGTGTAACCAAATCTATAATTCAGCGTCTGAATTATAGGTGATTGGCACTATAATAGCGCCCTGTGCACCAAGATTCATAGAATGAATTTATCATACCCAAATATTATTAAGGAGAAAAGATGTTGAACGTGAAAGCAAAACTGATCACCCCGTATGGGGGAGAACTGGTGAATCTCGTTGTGGATGAAGGCGAGCGCGAGGAGCTGCTTGCTCGCGCGCCGAAGCTGCCCTCCCTGAAGATTACGATGCGCAATCTCTGCGACCTTGAACTGCTCACCACGGGTGGCTTCTCACCGCTGACGACTTTTATGGGCAAGGCCGATTACGAGCGCGTCCTGCATGAAATGCGCCTCGCAGATGGCAGCTTATGGCCGCTTCCAATCACGCTGACGGCCGATCCGGCCGAATTACCAGCTGTTGGTGAGGAGATCGTCCTGCGCAACGCCAATAACGATGTGATCGCCATCATGATGCTGGACGAGGTCTATCACTGGGATCCTGATACGGAAGCCGCGCTGGCCTACGGCTCGACGGATCCCCGCCACCCAATGGTTTCAGAGATGGGGCGCTGGGGCAAGGTCTGCATTTCCGGTCCGATCAAAGTGGTCAACCTGCCGAAGTATCATGATTTTGTAGAGCTGCGCCGCACCCCTGTGCAGGTGCGCGCAATGCTCGAAGAGATGGGGCATGACAATGTGGTTGCGTTTCAGACACGCAACCCGTTGCACCGCATCCACGAGGAACTGACCAAGCGTGCCGCCGAGAAGGTCAAAGGTTCGCTCATCATTCACCCCGTGGTCGGGATGACAAAACCAGGAGATGTGGACCATTACACGCGCGTTCGGATTTACAAGGCGCTGGTCGAAAATTACTACGACAAGAGCAGCACAATGCTCAGCCTGCTGCCCCTGGCGATGCGCATGGCTGGCCCGAAGGAAGCGCTCCTTCATGCCATCATCCGCCGCAACCATGGCGCGAATCACTTTGTCGTGGGTCGCGATCATGCCGGGCCAGGCAAAGATTCCACAGGCAAGCCGTTCTACGGTCCGTATGATGCACAGGAATTCATGTTGAAGTATGAAGCAGAATTGGACGTCAAGATGATCCCATTCGAGGAGCTTGTCTATCTCCCGGATGAGGACCGCTACGTGGAGGGCCGAGATGTTCCCCCCGGCGCGCGGACTCTGAATATTTCGGGCACCCAGGTACGTGATGATTATCTTGCCAAGGGAAAGCTGTTGCCCGAATGGTTCACGCGGCCCGAAACGGCCGAAATCCTGCGCGAAATGTACCCACCCAAAAACAAGCAGGGATTCTGTATCTGGTTCACCGGCCTGAGCGGCTCGGGCAAGAGCGCAACGACGCAAGTGCTAACCTCGCTCCTCCTCGAGCGCGGACGGCAGCTTACTATTATGGATGGAGATGTCGTACGCACGCACCTTTCCAAAGGACTCGGTTTTAGCAAGGAAGACCGCGATACCAACATCCTCCGCATCGGTTTCGTAGCAGGGGAGATCGTCCGTGCGGGCGGCGCGGTGATCTGCGCGGCCATCAGCCCGTATCGCGCCACGCGTAATGAGGCCCGCAAGATGATCGGCGAGAATTTCATCACCGTTTATATGGATACGCCGGTCGAGGTCTGTGAGCAACGCGATGTGAAGGGTCTCTATGCCAAAGCACGCCAGGCGATGGATGAGGGCAAGCCGATGGGCTTTACCGGCGTGGACGATCCCTACGAGCCCCCGATCGATCCTGAGATCACCCTTAAGGGATATGGGGCAACCCCTGAAGAGAATGCCTATATCATCGTCCAATATCTGTCGGATCACGGCTACCTGAACCATCACTAAACAAGACGCCACAAACTGTGGTATATAATGGTGGGAGCGGGACATTCCGCTCCCACCATTTTCGCTTTTATGGACCGCCGCGCGTTCCTCCGCCTCGCCTCGTTTCTGGGCCTGCTCCTGCTTGCCATTATCGGGACACTCCTTATCCTTCGGGCTACCCCGGAAGGCCTTGGTCTTTCGGATGATTCTATCGCGTATATCGCGGGCGCACGCAGCCTGCTCGCCGGGCAGGGCTATCGCGAGGCCTGGCTGGCAAGTAACCAGCCGGTCACGCATTTCCCGCCGGGCTTTTCGTCTGTTCTGGCATTCTTTGGACTGTTTGGGCCCGATCCTCTGCATGCCGCGCGCTTCGTCAATGCGTTGCTGTTCGGATTGAACGCGGCGCTTCTTGGCATCCTTGCCTGGCGCATGACTCCCTCTCTAACTGCAGGCCTTGTCCTTGCAGCGTTGTTCGTCGCAAGCGGGGAAATGCTGCAAGTGCATGCGGTGGCGATGAGCGAACCGCTATTTATCTTTCTCACGTTGCTTTCGCTGTGGATGTTCGATCTGTATTTCGAACGCCACCACCACTGGTTGTGGCTGATCCTCTGCGCAACGCTCGTCGGAATGGCGTATCTCACGCGATATGCAGCTCTTGCCCTCGTCACAACCTTTGTAGCAGCACTGCTGATTTTGCATACGAATTGGCACAAACGCCTCACCAGCGTTGGCATATTTCTTACAGCCGTGCTACCCTGGATTCTCGGCTGGGCGATCCGAAATCGCCTCGTCGCGGAGAATGCCACGAATCGCGTTCTGGCATGGCATCCTATTACTCCCGATAACCTCCGAATGGGTCTGCGTGTCGTTTCCGATTTTTTTATTCCCGTTGATGCCTGGCGGCAGGCGGTACTCAGGGTGCCGGGCATGATTGAAGGGATGGTCTTGCTCGTCTTCGGGAGCGTGCTGGTCTGGGTCAGTGTCAGCGCATGGAAATATCTTTCAAAGCCTCCCCCGGCCCCTGTGGGAGAAAGAATCGGAAAAGCTGCAATGGGCGTGATTGCCTTCACCACCGGTTTGTTTATCCTTGCTTATCTCGCATCCCTGGTTATGTCAATGACCTTTTTCGATGCCGCGACCAAATTCCGGCTCCGCATTCTTTCTCCCATGTTTGTCGGTCTGCTGATCCTGCTAGTGTACTTCGGGGTCTGGCTGCGGACCAGGCACCGCCCGGTGGTCATTGTGTTGACGATCCTTGTTCTCAGTCTTTCAGTCTATAAACAATCTATCACGGTGAACAATTGGCATAAGAGTGAACTTGGGTATGCGTCCTTCAAGTGGTACGACTCAAAAGCGATGGCGTTTCTGCGGGACTTGCCCGAAGGCATACGGATCTATACGAATGAGCCGGCCGCGGTTTACCTCTATACGGGACGTGGTGCTCTCGTACTGCCTGATCGGATTGATTCGACAACCGCGCTGGCGCGTTCAGGTTTTGAAGAAGGGGTGGCATATATGCAGAGCGATATCAACGCAGGCAATGCAGTGCTCGTATTGTTTGACGAGGATACCAGTATTCCGGAAGATGCCCCAATCTTGAGTGAAGGCTTGTATCTGGCGCACAAATCGGCGGGCGATTCCATCTATACTGCAGAGCCGTAAAGGAATACATGACGATCCAGGATAAATTCGATTTGAGCGGACGGGTAGCCCTTGTAACAGGAGGAGCCGGTTTGCTCGGCGCTGAGTTCTGCAGGACTCTTGCGGAAGCAGGTGCGGCAGTTGTCGTAGTGGATTTAGATGCCTCCGCGTCGCAAGCCGTAGTCGATATGCTCACAAAAAGCGGATATAAAGCCCTGGCCGTTCCCACAGATATCACCCAACCGGGCTCTGTTCTCGCGATGGTGGAAAAAGTATCCTCGGTACTTGGCAGGCTCGACGTCCTCGTGAATAGTGCAGCGCTCGACCCAAAATTCGATCCGGAGGCGATGAGCAAAGGTATCACCCCGGGCGCGTTTGAGGACTACCCGCTCGATCAGTGGAATGCCGCGCTGGGCGTCAATTTGACAGGGATGTTCCTGGTCACCCAGGCCTGCGTCCGGCCGATGATCGAACGGGGGAAGAAAGGGAGCATCATCAACATTTGTTCCACATATGGATTGAATGGTCCCGATCAGCGGATCTATCTCAAAGAGGGTGAGCGCGTGGCATTTAAGCCGGTTTATTACCCCGTGACCAAGGCAGGTGTACTGGGCTTTACCAAGTATCTTGCTGCATATTATGCCGGGACGGAAATTCGGGTGAATACATTGACCCCCGGTGGCGTGTTCAACAACCATGAAAATTATTTCGTCGAAAATTATTCGGCGAAGACGATTTTGGGACGGATGGCCACGAAGGATGAAATGAACGGGGCGCTGCTCTTTCTGGCATCCGATGCCTCCTCCTATATGACCGGGAATAATCTTGTCGTAGATGGAGGCTGGACAGCGTGGTAATCATGGAGTCAACGTCTTACCATCCCCGCAGGGGACCTGACGCAAGAAACAAAACAGATGATTGAAACCCTAGCTCTGATCCCCGCGCGCGGCGGCTCGAAAGGGATCCCGCGTAAGAATATTCGCAGTTTTGCAGGCTTTCCGCTCATTGCCTGGAGCATCGCAGCCGGCCTGCAGGCAAAGAGCGTTTCGCGTGTGATTGTCTCGACCGATGACGAGGAGATTGCCGAGGTTGCCCGCGCATATGGCGCAGAAGTACCTTTCCTCCGCCCCGAAGAACTTGCCCAGGACCGGACGGCGGATTTTCCGGTCTTTGTGCATGCTTTGAAATTGCTCGAGGAGATCGAAGGCTACCGGCCCGGCATGATTGTCCAATTACGGCCCACTTCGCCGATCCGGCCGGTGGATTGTGTCGATACGGCGGTCGGCATCCTGGCCGGGTATCCCGATGCAGATTCCGTGCGCGGCGTTGTACCCGCAGCCCAAAATCCTTTCAAGATGTGGCAGTTCAACGGCAGCGAAAAACCGATGAAACCGTTGCTCCAGGTGGATGGTATTGCAGAGCCGTACAATGCCCCGCGCCAGATCCTTCCACCCGCTTACTGGCAGACAGGGCATATCGATGCGATCCGCGCTTCGACAATCCTCCAGAAGCACTCACTTACTGGGAGTGTTGTATACCCGCTGGTGATTGACCCGCGCTACACCGTCGATATCGATACACTGGCCGACTGGGAGAAGTATGAAGCGCTCGTGTATAGCGGCCTGGAAATGGTCAGGCCGGATCAAAGACCCCGGCGGTCTCTGCCCGAGAAAATAGATTTGATTGTCTGTGATTTTGATGGGGTCCTGACCGATAACCGTGTCTGGACGGACCAGGATGGGAGGGAAATGGTCGCAGCTTTTCGTAGCGACAGCCTCCGGATCGGGGAACTGCGCGAGAAAGGCACGGAGGTTATGATCCTCTCCTCAGAAGTCAATATCGCCGTGGCGGCGCGGGCTAAAAAAATGGGCGTGGAGGCTGTCCAGGGCATTGGCGTGAAAGATAAGGGCCGCGCGCTGCGCGAGGTCCTCGAGCAGAAAAACATCAGGGCGGAAAATGTCGTCTATGTCGGCAACGATCTCAACGACCTTGCGTGCTTCGAGATCGCAGGCTGGTCTGTTGCTGTTGCGGATGCATATCCCGAGGTCATCCGCGCTGCGGATTATGTGCTGAGCAGACGGGGTGGGTATGGCGCGCTGCGTGAGTTGTGTGATTTAATCCTGGAGTCCGATGTCTCCAGACATTAGACGTCCTAGCCCAAAGTCAGGAGACTTTGGAGTCCAGATTCAAGAAGGTAACAAAATGGCTCGTGAAACGAAAATTGGGGATCGCTTAGTAGGCGATGGATATCCTGCATTTCTCATCGCGGAGATCGGGATCAACCACAATGGTGATATCGGCATTGCCAAGCAGATGATCGACGCGGCAGTGCATGCGGGCGTGGATGCGGTCAAGTTTCAGAAGCGCACGCCGGAAATTTCCACGCCGCCCGAGCAACAAAAGCAAATGCGCGAAACGCCCTGGGGCTATATCACTTATTTGGAATACCGCCATAAGGTCGAGTTCGGTGAGGAGCAGTACTGTGAGGTTGACCGTTACTGCAAGGAGCGGGGGATTAAATGGATGGCTTCCGTCTGGGATGAGCCTTCGGTGGATTTCATGGAAAAGTTCGATACGCCCGCCTATAAGATTCCATCCGCCTCTCTCACAGACTATGGCCTGATCCGCAGGGCCCGGGAGACCGGCAAGCCTTTGATCCTGTCCTCGGGCATGTCCACGATGGAACAGATCCGGAATGGCGTGGAGATTGCGGGCGAACAAAATCTGGTACTGATGCATTGCACCAGCACCTATCCTTGCGAACCCGAGGAGCTGAACTTGAAGATGATCCAGACCCTTCGGAATGAGTTCCCATACCTGCCGATCGGGTATTCCGGGCATGAGGTGGGACTTGTCCCATCTACCATTGCGGTGGCATTAGGTGCCTGCATGGTAGAAAGACATTTGACCCTGGACCGTGCCATGTGGGGCAGTGATCAGGCGGCCTCTGTGGAGCCGGGCGGCTTCGAGCGGCTAGTGAAATACCTGCGCGTGACCGAAGCTGCGCTTGGCGATGGGGTGAAGAAGGTCTATGCGAGCGAGCAGGCATCCATGCTCCGGCTGCGCCGCGTAAATGGGGAGGATTAGTTAGCAGGGCAGCCCCCTGGATAGTCTGCAGGTAGCAGGGCTATTTTGATGGCGTTGACAAAAACCATCCGCCGCGCGTTGAGACCCGCGGTTAAAACTGCCCAGTCGGTCTGGCGTTGGAAGCGATTGTCCTTTCGCGACGCGCCGCCCATGTTTGGTAATTCCAAGCCTAAAAGCGGTTCTCATTTGCTGCTGCAGGTGCTGGCAGGGATATGCCAGGTTGTGCCATATAAATATGCCGCGGCAGAGCCGGTTCGCACGATCACAAAAGAAGGCCGACGAAGGACGAAAGAAGAGATACTGGACGAGCTAAAGCGAATCCCACGCGGTGTGATTGGATGGGGATATGTGGAGGCTTCGCCTGAGAATGTAGAGTTTTTGTGCCGGCCCGGGCGCGTGAATTATTTTGTCTATCGCGACCCGCGCGATCTGCTTGTCTCACAGGTCTTCTTCGCCACGGATATGTACGAGGATCACGGGATGCACGCCTATTACAAGTCGTTGCCTGATTTCGATGAGCGGCTTAAGGTCGCGATCAGGGGCATTGACCGCGATGCGCTTCACATGGTCAATGTGAGGCAAAGGTATGAAGGTGTTTTTCAGTGGCTGGAGCAAAAAAATGTCTTGTGCATCCGCTTTGAGGACTTGATGAATAGCCGTGATGCCACTTTGAATGCCATGCTCAATGAAGTGGAAAAGGCAGGTTACAAAATCCCCGCCCCGCGTGATGAAGCACTATCGATTTTGGTGCAGTCGATCCGGCCGAAGAAGAGCCATACCTTTCGTTCGGGAAAGACGGGCGCCTGGAAGGAATATTATAAAGAAGAGCATAAAGAGTTGTTCAAGGATGTGGCGGGAGATTTGCTCGTGAGGCTAGGGTATGAGGAGGGCAATGATTGGTAATTAAGGAATTTTTTACCCAACGCATCAAGCGCGGTCTGGTGCGCCGGCTCAACAATCTCAAGATTGCGCGTATGGCACGGGTAATTGCCAGCCAATCGCCATCTGCTTCTGGCGCGCCGGTCGTCTTCTTCAAGGCCTCTACCGGTATTGACGATCTCTCGTGGAACAGTGGATTCCATTTACTGGCTTCGTGGGCACTGCGGCTGGAAGGGATTCCGGTCGCTTATTTCGCGTGTCATTCGGGCATGAGTCATTGTGTGCTGGGGACAAATCGTGAGAATGTACGCAAAGCGCCGCCGTGCAAGTCCTGTATTTATCAGTCCAAAACTCTCTATACAAACGTTCCAGTGTTGGAACAAACTCCTCTAGGCAACACCGAAGCGTCGACTGTTACCTGGGTGGATTACCAGCATGATACTCACCTCGCAGCGACGATCAGGAATTTGCCTTTGCAGGAGCTCATGGCCTTTGAATGGCAAGCGGTTCCTCTTGGTGCCTTGTGCCTGCCCGGCCTGCGCTGGATCCTGCGGATTCATCATCTGAATGACGACGAACCAACGCGCTATCTGTTGCGAGAATATATCCTGTCCGCCTGGAGTATTGCCCAGAAATTTGCGGCCTTCCTTGATCGGACTCAGCCGCGGGCCGTGGTGGTGTTCAACGGCCAGTTCTATCCCGAAGCGACTGCGCGTTACATTGCGCAAAAGCGTGGTATTCGGGTGATTACACATGAAGTCGGGCTGCAGCCTGCCTCCGCTTTCTTCACCGAAGGAGAAGCGACTGCCTATCCGATCCACATCCCTGATGAATTCGAATTGAATGATGAACAGAATGCCAAGCTCGATGCGTACCTTGTGAAGCGCTTCCAGGGCGAATTCACGATGGCGGGCATCAAGTTTTGGACAGACATGCGGGGACTCGATGAGTCTTTCTTGCAGAAGGCGGCGGAGTTCGAACAAATCGTGCCCATCTTTACGAATGTCATTTTCGATACCAGCCAGCCGCACGCCAATACGGTCTTTGAAGATATGTTCGATTGGCTCGATGTGGCACTGGGAGTCATCCGTGCCCATCCTGAGACGTTGTTCGTGATCCGTGCCCACCCGGACGAATTGCGCCTCCGTAAAGCCAGCCGCGAAACCGTCGCGGCGTGGGTCGAGACCAAGGGCGTAGGAAAGGATCGCAATGTGGTCTTTGTGGCTCCAAACGAAACGTTGAGTTCGTATGAATTGATCCAGAAGTCCAAGTTTGTGATGGTCTATAACTCGACGGTCGGTTTGGAGGCTTCGATCATGGGAGCGCCTGTGTTGTGTGCCGGGAGAGCGCGCTTCACGCAGTACCCAACTGTATTTTTCCCACAGACAGTTGAAGAAGTACGAAGAAAGATGAAAGAGTTACTTGAGGCTGAGAAAATCGATGTCCCGCCAGAGTTCAAGCGCAATGCGCGCAGGTTCTTGTATTACCAGTTGTTCCGTACGTCCTTGCCGTTTGGTGATTTTCTCAAGCCGTCTGTACGCACGACGCAGACGCGGTTGAAATCATTTGGGTTGGATGTATTATCCCCAGAGCACTCAAAGGCAATGGAGGCGATATTCGATGGCATGCTTAACAATGGCGACTTTCTATTAAGGGAGTGAGTCCGGAGCCAATGCAAAACCGGCCGACAATTTGCCGGCCGGTTCTCTGTAATTGTTGGCGCTGTGCCGCTGAGTTTAGCATCGTAAGGCGCGATTAGGGTGTGGTCGTCGCCAGGGGGGGAGATAATTCAGCGCATCCTAACCCATCATAGATGAAATCATTGACGATCGCACCGTCCAAACTTGCCACGACTCTGGCGGGAAAAACCACTGAGGGCGGGATCGTACAAGTTAATAATGACGGATTCGTCGCGTTAATCGCGCAGCTAGTTTCCTGATTGGAGATTTGAACTGCCAGGGTCTTACCTGTTATATCCGGGGCAGGTATGACAATCCTGAAGCTGATCAGGCGGACGCCCGTATCACACATTGTCACCTGACCTGTAAGCAGGGAAGGCTGAGAAGCAGTAGTGACAATTGCGGTAGGGGAAGCCTCTGCATTTGCAATTGAAGACAAAGTTGGAGAGGCGGCCTGGGTTGGAGATGCAGCCAGGGTCGGGGATGGACTGACGGAGGGAGCCGTACGAGTAGATTGTGAATCTGCGCTACAATGCATACGGTTCAGATCACTCTTTGAGAACGAGAGTGCCGGGTCAGCTTCGAAGTCAAGTGGTCCTGCAATGACTCCATTGGGACAGGTATAGTAGCACTCCAGGCCGCTTGAGATCCTTAGTCCTTGCTCGAAATAGTCCTTATACCCTTGGCAGCTCAATCCCTCTAGTGGGGTAACACGCTCACTCTGGTTGTAAAATCGGCACATTGTCAAGAGCAGGGCGGACAGCACTAGGAGCAGCATTGTTTTTCTGGGCATAAAACCTCGTTTTTCCTGTTCATAATAGCTAGGACGTAAGGGTACTATAATTGTAAATAATTGTAAACGCAATTGTAAATTCATAACACTCTGACAGGATTTCGCAACGCTCCGGGATGAAAATCCGGCTTTTCACCTGGTGGATGCAGTATACTTACTGACAGATCCAAATCCCAAGGAGAAACTTATGACCATGCCTGCCCCGCGCTGGGATCTTTCCAACGTCTATCCATCGCTTGAATCCGAAGGGTTCAAAGCCGCAGTAGATGATTACAAGCACCAGGTGGCTGAGTTACAGGATTATTTTGACGAGGTGGTTGTGAAGGCCACAGCCAAAACAGCCCCAAAAGAATTGGCTTCGATCATCGGGGATGTTGTGGACCGCTTCAACAGCGTGTACACGCTATCCGCCACCATCGTGCCATTCATTTATTCTTATGTCACTACCGATTCGCGCGATAAGCTGGCAATGAAAACCCTGTCCGAATTTGAGCAGACCAGCCTGCCCATGGACAAGCTCAACGTACGCTTCAAAGCCTGGCTCGGGAAG